>JBDKUJ010000207.1:0-7145 GCA_039679665.1 Rectinema sp.
AGATCGCGCGCGCTTTCCGTCCTGTCCTTGTGTATGTCGCAATCCTTGACGGGCTGCGTTCCTTCGTAAAACAGGAGTCGGACCGTGCCTTCGTCACACCATTGGGTGGGGCGGAGCCCCGAGACAGCGCAGACAGTGGCTTCCGCGAGCCCTTCCTGCACCGCGGGGAAATCCTTATATGGCAACCCTTTGTTAATGTCGCGCATGTAGTCGGCCCAAATCCGGCCGGCCACCGTGGCGCCCGTCTGATCGTACCCGAGGGAATTTCCCGGCCGGTCGAATCCGAACCATATGGCCGAAGTCATGTAGGGCGTAAAACCTATCGTCCACGCGTCGGCCCAGTTCTGGGTCGTGCCCGTCTTGCCGGCTGCGGGCATCGTATACGTATTTCCGTCTTCGTCCGTCTGCTTGAAAATAGCTCCCGAACCTGTCGAACCGGCCAGAGTACCCGAACTCACCGTCCGCTTGAGCATGTCGGTCATGACTGCCGCGTTCTGCCGGCTGATCACCTGGATTGCGGCACCTTTGCGGCGCTGTTCTTCGCGTGCATCCTTTTCGGGTTCGAGGATGACATTGCCGTAACGGTCTTCGACCGAACGAATGGCGATCGGCGTAACTTCCTTGCCGCCGTTCGCGAAAATCGAGTATGCCCTGGCCATGCTGATGGGGGTGGCGCCTATGACGCCCAAGCCCAACGGATATACGCGCGGGAAGGTTTTCCTTATCTCGGCGGGGTCGGTGATGCCGAGCAGAGCGGCCGCGCGCTCGATTGCGGCGTCAAAACCGACCATTTCCAGCACTTTCACCGAAGGCACATTCATCGATTTGGAGAGGGCCCTCCATGCCAGGACCGGCCCTTTCCATTCACCCAGGAAATTCAGGGGAATGTAGGGAATTCCGTCCTCGTTCACGAAGACGGTAGGCGCGTCCATGATCATTGTGGCTTCGGTCAGCTTTCTGGAATCGATCGCCGCCGAATAATAGAGCGGCTTGAAAGTCGATCCCGGCATGAGCTTGGACTGGGTGGCGCGGATCAGCTGGTTCGAAAGGTCGAATTTCGAACCGCCCACCATCGCCGTGATGTAGCCGGTTTCGTTTTCGATCGTAATGAGGGCGCCCTCGACCGTGGTTTTTTCCATCTCGGTTTTGAGCCGCGCCGAGCTCGCGTTGGCGAGCGCTTTCAGGTCGGGCAGACCGAAGAGCAGCGAAACGGCGTCCAGAGAGGGATTGATCTTGTTTCTGTAATATTCGAGGGAGGCGTTTTCGTTTTTGCTTTCGGAGACGAACAGTGCATGCAGATCAAAACTCAAACCCAACAGTTCGACGATCGGGACGAATTTCTTTTCCGCCTCGTCGAAACGCAACGTGCTTGACTGCTTGTAACCGGCATTGACTTTTTCGATTCCGCGCTTCATGTAGGCGTCCGCCGCGGCCTGCTGATCCAGATCGAGTGTCGTGTAGACCGAAAAACCGTCCGAGTAAAGGTCGAGTGAACCGTAAAGCATGTCCTCGAGCTGCCGCCGCACATATTCGCTGAACCAGGGGGCCTTGTCGTCGCGCATGAAGTAGGCGCCCGCCGAGACGCGCGTATAATCGAAGGAATCCCAGAATTCGTCGAAGGAAGCCTGTGCGACTTCCTTTTTCACGACCTTGCGGTCGACCATCTGATCCAGGATTTCCTTGGACCGGGTACGGGCGTTGTTGGGATTCCTGAACGGATCGTAACGGACCGGGCTGGAAAGCTGTATGGCGAGTATGGCCGATTCGGCGGGAGTGGCTTCCTGTGCGGAATGGCCGAAGAAATACCGCGATGCCGCCTCGACGCCGTAGACGCCCGAGCCCATGATCATGCGGTTGATGTACATCTCGAGGATTTCGTCCTTGGTGTAGCGGCGCTCGAGCTGAAAAGCCCACCACAGTTCGACGATCTTGCGTTTGAGCGAAATGTCCCGCCTGTCGGCGTAGAGCGTACCCGCCAGCTGCTGCGTGATGGTCGATCCGCCGCCGAGATTGCGTCCGATAATCTTGCCATAGAGCGCCCTGGCCATTCCTTTGAGCGTGAAACCGCGGTGCGAGTAGAATGACTGGTCCTCGCGGGTCACGACGGCGCCGATCAGGTGATCCGGAAGTGTCCGGATCGACACAGGGTCGCGCTTTTCCTCGGCGAAGAATTCGGTGATGAGGCGGCCTTTTATATCGTAAATCTTGGTGGGAAGGGCCGAGCTGAACTCGGTGAAATTCTCGTTCCGGATCGTATTCACGGTGCCGCCGAGCGCGGCGCCGAACCCGATTCCGATGAGAAGGGCAGCGGTCAGGGCGACGACGGCTGCGGCTGGAAAATGATTCGCCCCGGCTCTGGACATGAGAGAAGCCTATCCAAGTGTGAAGCCTTGGTCAACCGCAGGCAAAAAACAGACCGGCTTGGGGAAAGCCGGCCTGCGTGGCCCGGCGGCCTGAAAAATCGGCCTGTCGAACCTGATGTCGTGCGGATAATGCGGCGTCCGGGAGGGGTGCCACGCTTACTGTCCGACATGAAAAGTATCGTCCCGGTCTTGCCTTTCTTTACTAAAATCGCTTTCTTTGTGGGTGGAGCGATCCGGGCCTGTCGCAGACACGGGGGGCTGGAACATTTTTTGTTTCTCCTGATAAAATCGCCCCGCGCGGAAGTTGACTAAAAACCGGTTTTGGGTATTTATTTATCCATACGGCGGAGCAACTGCACAGAATGCACTTCCGCAATCCTCGATTCATCCCACAGGGAGGAACGACATGAAAGTAGCGATCAACGGTTTCGGCAGGATCGGACGCCTCGTGCTCCAGTCCATTGTCGACCAGGGACTTCTCGGCAAGGATAAAGTGGACGTGGTGGCGGTAGTCGATATTTCCACCGATGCCGAGTATTTCGCCTACCAGCTCAAGTACGACTCGGTCCAGGGCAAACTCAATGCCGACGTGAGCGCCAAAAAAAGCGATCCGTCCAGGACCGAGGATGATATCCTTGTCGTCAACGGGCACGAAATCCATTGCATAATGGCCGAGAAGGAACTCAAGAACCTCCCCTGGGCCAAACTGGGCGTCGAATTCGTCATCGAATCCACCGGACTCTTTACCGACGAGAAAGCCTATGGCCACCTCGAAGCCGGCGCCAAAAGAGTCATCATCACCGCGCCCGCCAAGAGCAAGTCCGAGGACAAGAAAATCCCGACCTTTGTGATGGGCGTCAACAACGAAAAGTACGACCCCGCAAAATACTCGGTCGTTTCCAACGCGTCCTGCACCACCAATTGCCTGGCGCCCGTGGTTCACGTGATCATGAAGGAAGGCATCGGTATCGAACGCGGCCTCATGACCACCATCCATTCCTATACCGCCACCCAGAAGACGGTCGATGGCGTGTCCAAGAAAGACTGGCGCGGCGGCCGCGCGGCGGCCATCAATATCATTCCCTCGACCACCGGCGCCGCGAAAGCCGTCGGCGAGGTTCTGCCCGAGACCAAGGGAAAGCTCACCGGAATGTCCTTCCGCGTGCCCACGCCCACCGTATCCGTGGTTGACCTCACCTTCACCGCTTCACGCGATACCTCCATCGAGGAAATCGACGCTCTCCTCAAGAAAGCCAGCCAGACCTACCTCAAGGGCTACCTCGGAGTGACCGCCGAAGAACTCGTTTCCACCGACTTTATCCACGATCCCCGTTCTTCGATCTACGACAGCCTTGCGACCCTGCAGAACAACCTGCCCGGTGAAAAGAGGTTCTTCAAGGTTGTGTCCTGGTATGACAACGAGTGGGGCTATTCCAACCGCGTCGTCGACCTTCTGAGGTACATGGCGTCCAGGGCTTGATTACCCGTCAGCGGAGCCTTGAATCCGGGCTCCGCACCAGACGGGCCGCGTCTGACGGATCGCGTCCGGCGCAAAAAGATGCGGCCCGTTTTCGTTCCGGAGGAATCAGATGATCAAGACCGTGAAGGATATTCCGCTCAAGGGCAAGACCGTCGTCATGCGCGTCGATTTCAACGTCCCGATGAAGGACGGCAAGGTACAGGACGACACCAGGATCATGGCCGCGTTGCCGACCATCAGATACGTTCTCGATGCAGGCGTCCGCAGTCTCGTCCTGATGTCCCACCTGGGCGATCCCGACAAGGATGCGGCCAAAGCCAAGGAAAAGGCCGAAAAAGACGGCAAGCCTTTCGACATGGAGAAGTATCTCGACGGCAAACACCGCATGAAACCCGTGGCTGAGTATCTCGCCGCGAAGCTCGGCAGGAGCGTCGTTTTTCTTCCCTCCTGTTTCGGTCAGAAAGCCGCCATCGACGCCCTGCCCCAGGGTGGCGTCGCAATGCTCGAAAATACGCGCTTCCACAAGGAAGAGACGTCCAAAGACGAAGCCAAGCAGGAAATCCTCGCCAGGGAACTCGCAACCTATGGCGAAGTTTACGTGAACGATGCATTCGGCACCGCCCACAGAGCGCATGCCAGCACTGCCACGATAGCGAAATTCGCCCCCATAAGGGTGGGCGGTTTCCTTATGGAAAAAGAAGTGGCCAATCTCGAACCCATGCTCAAGAATCCCCCTTCTCCCATGGTCGCGGTGATCGGCGGCGCCAAAGTGTCCTCCAAAATCGCGGTGCTCGAAAGCCTCCTCAATACCGCGTCCACGCTCGTGATCGGCGGAGGCATGGCCTATACCTTCCTCAAGGTGCAGGGTGCGCGCATCGGCAAGAGTTTGGTCGAGGATGATTTCCTGGATACGGCCCGCTCCCTTCTTGCGTCCGCCGAAGCGAAAAAAGTGCGCATCGTGCTGCCGGTCGACCACCTTTGCGCCGCTTCATTCTCGGCCGATGCCACTCCCGTCGCGGTCGACGGCCGTGACGTGCCGGATTCCCTCATGGGCATGGATGTCGGTCCCAAGACGCTCGCCCTGTACCGCGAAGTTTTGAGCAGCGCGAAGAGCGTGCTCTGGAACGGTCCCGTGGGTGTGTTCGAATTCCCCGCTTTTGCGGTCGGTACCGAAACTCTGGCCAGACTCGTCGCCGAAGCCACCGCGCGCGGCGCCCTCACGGTCGTGGGCGGCGGCGATTCCGTGGCGGCAGTGAACAAGTTCGGTCTTGCGGACAAAATGAGCCATGTATCCACAGGCGGCGGAGCCAGCCTCGAGTATCTCGAAGGCAAAGTCCTGCCCGGGATTTGTTGTCTCGAACAAAAATAGCCTCATCCGGATTCTGTCACCGCGCAAGGCGGCCGCCCCGGATGGGGCGGCCGCCTTTTTTTTGCCAGTAGAGGCTTTTTCAAAAGTCTTCCGACTTTTGAAATTGGCTCAGTACTTAGCCGGCAATTGATTGTATGATTTTGTGGATAACAGGAGAGAACGTATGAAAATTGCAGCGGATGTTACGGAACTTATCGGCAATACGCCTCTTGTCAGGCTCAACGCGCTTACCAAGGGCAAGAAAGCGACGGTGCTCGCCAAGCTCGAATACTTCAACCCCGGACACAGCGTAAAGGATCGCATCGCGCTTGCCATGGTCGATGCGGCCGAACGTTCGGGCGCCCTCGCCCCGGGCAAGATCATAGTGGAACCGACGAGCGGCAATACGGGCATCGCGCTCGCCATGGTCGCCGCCGCCCGCGGCTACAAGTGTGTCCTGACCATGCCCGAAACCATGTCGAAGGAACGCCGGATTCTCCTTTTGGCCTACGGAGCCGAACTTGTCCTGACTCCGGGAGCTGAAGGCATGGGGGGAGCAATCCGGAAAGCCAAAGAAATGGCCGAATCCGACCCTTCGCTTTATTTCATGCCGGGCCAGTTCGAGAACCCCGCCAATCCCGAGGCGCACCGTCGGGGCACTGCCGAAGAGGTCTGGCGCGATACCGACGGTACCGTGGACATTTTTGTCGCCGGCGTCGGAACGGGCGGAACCCTCACCGGGACGGGCGAAGTCCTCAAGGCGAGAAAACCGGGCCTCAAAGTGGTCGCGGTCGAACCCGATGCATCGCCCGTCCTGTCGGGCGGCGCGAAAGGGCCGCACCAGATCCAGGGAATAGGTGCGGGCTTTGTACCGGCGGTGCTCAACACGGGCATCTACGATGAGATCATCAGGGTGAAAGACAATGATGCCATGGCGACCGCCCGGCGCATGGCGAAGGAAGAGGGGCTCCTGGTGGGCATTTCTTCCGGAGCGACGGTATTCGCGGCGCTCGAGTTGGCGGGAAGGCCCGAAAACGAAGGGAAAATCATCGTGGTGATCATCGCTTCCTATGGTGAGCGCTACCTGTCGACGCCGCTTTTCTCGGGTCTCATAGCCTGACGGTCCTGAAGGAGAATTCGATGGGTTCAGTTTCCCCGGGCGACGGCGAGGAAGGAAAGCCGAAACTGCGGGAGCGCTGTGGAAGCCTCCTGTGCAGCATCCGCCGCGATATCGAGTCGGTGCGGGCGCGCGATCCGGCCGCGCGGTCACGCGCCGAAGTGGCTTTGGTGTATTCCGGTCTGCATGCCATCTGGTCGCACAGGGTGGCACACGGCATGTGGCTGCACGGGTCGAAATTTCTCGCCCGCGTTCTGGCCCAGCTGACCCGATTTTTCACCGGTGTCGAAATCCATCCCGGCGCTTCGATAGGGGAGGGGTTTTTCATCGATCACGGCATGGGTGTCGTAATCGGCGAAACCTCGGTGATAGGCGAGGACGTGACGCTGTACCACGGCGTTACTCTCGGCGGCACTTCGCTGCGCAAGGGCAAGCGCCATCCGACGGTGGGCGATCGCGTGACAATAGGCGCCGGCGCCAAGATTCTCGGCGATATCGTCATAGGCGACGATTCCAGGATAGGCGCGAATGCCGTCGTGGTGCGGTCGGTGCCCGAAAACTCGGTTGTGGTCGGTGTCCCCGGCCAGATCGTCAGGCGGTCCAAGCTTCATCACGCGGGGGATGCGCCCGACCTCGACCACAGTTTGATGCCGGATGTTTTGGGCGTCAGTCTGCGGGACCTCATGGGGCGAGTCGAGGGTCTGGAGCGCCGTCTCGCCATGCGCGAAAAGGACGGGAAGCACCATGTACATGCTACGGAATCGGGCGATTGGGAGGATGACGATTTCGTGATCTGAAGAGGGCGGATTCCGGGTCCGCAAAGACTTTACCCTTATG
>JBDKUJ010000208.1:0-2386 GCA_039679665.1 Rectinema sp.
GTCCTCTTTACGGGACCGGTAATCCAGTTCTTCCTGCGAATTCTCGACGCGCTATTCCCACCATACAAGGAAGCGACGACAGTTCCATGAAATCATCAACCATCGTTCGGCGGGCTGCTATTTTCGATCTCGACGGAGTCCTCGTGGACACCGCGAAATACCATTATCTCGCGTGGAAGAAAATCGCCGACACGCTCGGCATCCGATTCACGGAAACGGACAATGAGCGCCTCAAAGGCGTCGGACGCATGGAGTGTCTGGACATCATCCTTGGACTCGGGAACGTCGCGCTCGGGCAGGCGGAAAAGGAAAGGCTGGCGGCGGAAAAGAACGGAATCTATCTGACGTACCTACAGTCCATGGATGAATCCGCCCTGCTTGAAGGCGCCGCATCGTACCTTGCCTCGCTCAAAAAAGCGGGCATCCCGACGGCGCTGGCCTCGGCAAGCAAGAATGCGGGGGCCATCATCGACAGGATCGGCATACGCGGTCTTCTGGACGCCATCGTCGACGGCACGATGGTGCGCAAATCGAAGCCGGACCCAGAAGTGTTCAATCTTGCGGCATCGATGCTCGGCGTCGAACGGAAACGCTGCGTCGTCTTCGAAGACGCGGCGGCCGGCATCGAAGCGGCTCATGCGGCAGGCATGATAGCCGTCGGCATAGGAAGCGAGGGCCAGCTGCCGGACGCAGACTTCGTCATCCCCGGACTTTTCGCCGCGGGAGGGTGGTTTTTCGAACTTTGAGGCATCGCATTCGTACGCTAAGCATCTATGGCGCAGTCCTGAACGCCTGCGCCATTCTGTCCCGTTCGCTCTGCGGAATACCGAGATCCTCGGCCGACTTTCGCCACCTCGAAACAGCGACGAGAACTTCGGACATCGCTTCGCGCGCTTCGCCCAAGGAAAGCCTGAAATACTCGGCGACCGACAGCGCAAGCTCGAAGTCGAGGGAATTGTCGCTTTCGTCGATCGCGAGGGACAATCCGCCGGCAAAGGGCGAAGGGTTCATATCATAGGCTGGCGAGAGCCTCCAGCCTTGAGATTCGAGTAGAAAACCATGGTTACGAAGATGATCGTCGGTATTCGATACGGCGATGTTGAAAAGAATGCGCTTCCACAACTGTCTAAGGTCTTTTTGGGGCTGCGAGCCGTGGCGAATCAGGAAATCGGCGATCTCAAGATAGCTTGCCCCAATCGTCGCATCTGCGCCATCCGAACGCCCGAGCATGGTCATCGCTGAGGCGAAGTGAACTCGTTCCCTTTTGGGGCTTCGATCGAATCGGCGGGTAAGGAACGTTGAACCACGGTGTGAAACCGCCTCAAGACGACAATCGCTCATTTCGATACCAGCTTCACAGGCGAGGCGGGCGGTCAACATTTCCCATGCGCCAATATTACGATCGTCGTCTTTGCCCGGGAATTTTGCCATCCAGAGACTTCCGTCGGGGAAGAGAACGCTCGCTTTTGGTCTGGCTCCTCCGAGAGAGGACCCCGGCGCCATAAGGAGCGCAAGCCACTTGTCGAGGTTTTCGTCATTCTCCTCGTGCTCCACAAGATAACTGGCGTACTCGAGGTCCCGCAGCGAAGTCCACGGTGGCGCCGTCATGGATTGGTCCGCACTCTGAAATTCGGCGTCGCCGGATTCCCGAAACCTGAGCGCTCCCATCCGGTTCTCATCATAGACGCCAAGAAGGTAGTCCGATTCCGATAAAGCCCGCGGAATCCTGTTTCCCTTGCGGGCTCGTATGCTTTCCCGGCGCTGCATGAGCATCCGTCCCCAGCGATCCGGCGAAGAATCGAGGAATAAACCGAAATTGGGTTTCTCCCTTGCTGCGTATTGCGGTCCCCCGAAAAGCCGCAACTCGGGATCGAGGAGGCGCGGTTCGTTCCCAAGGAGCCAGGACCGGGCGTATTCGAAGGAAAATACTTCCCGGCCTCTCGCCTGTTGCGCAAAAAGCGTCCCAAGTCTTTCGGGACCGCCAAGCCCCGCCCAATCAGCACAGACTTCGATTTCGCGCACATTCCCGCTCATGAAACTTCCTTCGGTTTCATCTTGCGGGCGCGCATCCGCGCCGGAAGCTTCGCATCCTGCAAGGTTCGCCCCAGCTCATCGTCGCGAGCCACTTCGAGGAGATCCTTCTCAAGACCCAGAACGAAAAGCACCTGGACCCAGGCACCCATCGAAACGGAACCGGAACCGCCCTCGATGGCGCTCAAGGTCGCCCTGCTGATGCCTGCCCGCTCCGCAACCATTTCCGAGGAAAGGTCCCGCCTGAGCCGGGCAAAGCGGATGTTCTCTCCGAGCTTGAGAAGGATTTTTTTTGCCGAAGGCAACAGCACCACTGTCTTTCGAACCATAATGTCTTATATTATCAGCACAAAAT
>JBDKUJ010000209.1:0-1665 GCA_039679665.1 Rectinema sp.
CCGACGTAAAATCGGAGCTGCTGTATATCGACCTCGTCCGGCATGTCGAAAAGATAGGCGACAGCGCGTTCGCCATTTCCGGCGAGCTGCGCGGCATGGCGAAGGCATAGGGGGAAGACCGTGCGAAATATTTTTTCACGATTCACGCGGTTCGTACAGTTCGCGTCGCGCCTCGTCCGGACCTCCGCGCCTGCGATGCTCGCGATGCTGGCGGCGACTGTCCTGTTCGCCGCGACTACGGCGCAGGCCGGAGCGCAGACCGCAGCGCAGACTTCAGCCCAGGCCACAGCGCAGACCGCGGTGAAAAGCGGAAACAATTTTCCCCGGAGCGCGAAGGAGTATCTCCCCGCCGGACTGACTCTCGCCTATGGCGGCGAAGCGCCGCTCGTGTCGGAAGGCAAGGCCGACGGCGCGGTTCTGACGCCGTGCGATCCCGTAGCCGCAAGTCTGGCATCGCGCCTGACGGGTCCTGGGAGGGCCGACCGGCTGCGTTTCGAAGCGCTGGCCGTACTGCCGCGTCCCGCTTCGTACGGAAACGGCTCGCCCGAAGCGGCCGAACTCGCGGTGATCGCCGGTATCCTCGGATCGGTGGGGTCCATGGAAGGCCTCGAATATTGGTCCGCAAGCCGCGACCAGTGGCGCACGCTCTACGCGGAATCCTACAGGATAGACGATCCGGCCACGCGCAGGCGGCTGCCGGACCCGCCAGCACCGGTACAGGGCGCGGTTTCCGCGGCATGGTCGTATTTCGCCTTCCAGCGCGACCTCACTTTCGGATCGAATGTCTATCGCTTCGATGTCGAATCTTCCGCGCGCGGATTCGCCCTGACCAGTGCCAACGTGACTCCGATGAAGAAGTATCTGATCACCGCCGTGGCTCCCGGCGGCATGCAGGCCGCCCTCGCGGTACTTCCGGCGCAGGACGGAATTGTGGTGTACCTGCTCACGACGATGAAAGCATCGGATCTGCTCAAGAATAAAGTATACGATTCGGTGGGTAATCGGGCTTTCGCGCTTTTGAGCTGGTTCGCCGGGAAGATGGAAGCCGCCGGGCTGGCTGTCGCCCCCGCTACGCCGCCCATCGCGGCGCGATAAAAAGGCGCATCCGCGGCATATGAGGGCCCGCGGCCCGGGCAGGATGCGAGTCGCGGATGATACGAGCTTGCGAGATGATACGGCTTGCGAGATGATACGGCTTGCGAGATGATACGAGCTTGCGGGGTGATACGGCTTGCGCCGCTCAGCCCAGGGAGCGGATCAGGCGGGCTTCGGCATATATCGGGGCGCCCAGCCGCTGGGCCAGGGCAAGGGCGTCCGACGGACGGACCTCGCGTGCCCGCATCCTCGAACCTGTTCTGTAGAAAAGACGTGCCTTGAGTCCGCCGTGCGGACCGGGCGAAAGCTCCATCCTGTCCAGTACGAAGCCCGCTTCCCTGAAAAACGAGGCGAGCAGATCGTGCGTGAGCGGCCGGATGGGCGTGATGCCTTCCATCTCCATCACCATGGCGCAGGCTTCCGTCGGCCCGACCGGCACGGCGAGAACACGCCCGCCCTCCGCTTCGCCGAGCACGGCAAAAGGACTACCGTCTCGTGCGCCGGGCGAAACGCTGCGCAGACACATCCGGACGATTTGATCCATGGAGAGAAATCTATCGCCGCGTATCG
>JBDKUJ010000210.1:0-5212 GCA_039679665.1 Rectinema sp.
GTCAACGTACGCCTCACCGGCGCCTGCGGTTCCTGTCCCATGTCGACCATGACCCTGAAGATGGGCGTCGAAGCCTATCTCAAGAAAGTCATTCCCGAAGTGAAGGAAATCGTCCAGGTCGCCTGACGGGGCCAACCGGCAGGCCGCCCGGCGGACCGATCGGCCTTGCCGTTCCGATTCGCCCGATTCCGATGAAAAGCGCTCCGCATCCTGGGGGCGCTTTTTTCATGTTCCGTGAAGCGGAGCTCAGAACCCGAGCGCCGTACGCAGCTCCGGTTCCCCTGTAAATACGATGGCTTCCATGCCGGCTTCGCGCGCCGCGGTCACATTGCCGGTCGTGTCATCCACGAACACGCAGCGTTTCGCGTTCACGCCGGCGGCCGCGATGCAGGTATCGTAGATCGCGCGCTCCGGCTTTATCAGCTTCAAGTCACAGGAAAAAAGCATAGTGTCGAACAGCGATGTCCAGTCGAAGCCTTCGCAGAACCGGGCATCGCCAAGAAGGCGCGTCTTCCCCTCGAAATTGATGTTCGACAGGAGGAGCAGCCGGTCGGTCCTGGGGCGGAGTTCCTTCAGAAGGGCCACCATGGCCGGATTGATCCTGAACCAGGCATCCATGTCCAGCCTTATGATCCGTTCAAGATCCGGCGGATCGATACGGACGCCGAAACGGGCGGCCACCCGATCCCAATACATCGCCGCCGACAGAGTGCCGCGATCGTATTCGTGCCGTTCCGCGGCATAGGCGTGCAGAAAATCGGCCGGGTCGACCCCGAGTATGCCCGCGATCGCGGTAAAACGCGTCCTGTCCGGCTCGAGGGTGATGACTCCGCCAAAATCGAAAATATAGGCGTCGAATTGGTGCATGGCGATCAGAATATCAGATTTCCCAAACGCTTGTCGTCGTGTTTCCAGTTCGGATCGACTTTTACCTGGAGCCTCAAATGGACGGTATAGTCGAATATTCCGGCCAGATCGGACTCGGCTTCCTCGCGGATCCGCTTGATCATGGAACCCGCCTTGCCGATCAGAATGCCCTTTTGCGAATCGCGCTCGACCACAAGGTCGTAGCTGGCTTCGAGGCTCCCGTCGTCGAGTTTCCGCGAATCGCTGTAATCGACGTAGAGCGAATGCGGCAATTCCTCGCGGGTATGAAGGATCGCCTTTTCACGTACGATCTCCGCGATGCGGAACACCGGCTCCTGGTCCGTGTAATACTCTTCCGGATACCAGGTCGGCCCTTCCAGGGCTTTGGCGAAAAGGGCGACCAGCAGGGCATCGAGGCCCGTTTCCTTCAAAGCGGAAATGTCGACTATTTCGGCGCGGGGGAATCGCCCCGAGGCGAAAGCCCTCGCTGCGGCCGCATCGGCGCCCGCCAGGTCGCACTTGTTGAGCGCTACCACCATGCGGGCATCCGCCGAAGCCAGGGCATCGGCAAGCGCTTCTTCTTCCGGCCCGGCGGCGCGGGAGGCATCGATCAGATAGAGCACGATATCCGCGTCGCTGAAGGCGTGCACGGCCAGATCGCGCAACCGCAGATTGAGTTTCTTGTCGGAAATGTGAAAACCGGGCGTGTCGAGGAACACAAGCTGCCCTTCCGGCCGGTTCACGATGCCGCGCACCGTATTGCGCGTCGTCTGCGGTACCGGCGACACGATCGAAACTTTGGCGCCGCACAGGGCATTCACCAGCGTGGACTTGCCCGCCGAAGGTCTGCCTGCTATGGCTACGAAGGCCGATTTGGCCATGGTTACTCCTGTGAAAAAAATTCGTCGGGCGGCTCGGCGCCCATCCATATGCGGAATTGCCCCGAAGCCTGATACCGGAGCATGTCATAGCCATTTTTGACGCGGCAGCCGGCGGCGGCGGCCCTTTCCAGGAAAGCCGTGCGCGCAGGCCTGTAGATCAGATCGAATACCGCTTCGCGGCCCGAGAATTCGTACCAGTCGAGCGGGTCTCCCGCTTGCCCGCCCGCCATACCGACACTGGTGGCCTGCACGATCAGGTCGGAGTGGTCGGCCACGACATCGAGCGAACGGTCGTCCAGGGGTCCCCACGCAAAACCGTACTTGCGCGCCAGCGCGCGGGCGGTGGGCATGGTGCGGTTCAAGACCACACAGGTCGCTCCCCGCCTGGAAAGGCAGAGGGCCACGGATTTGGCCGCGCCGCCCGAGCCCACCAGCGTGACGCGAAGGCCCGCGAGGTCGGTTCTTCCAAGAAATTCCAGGAGGCTTTTTTCGAAGCCGTCGGCGTCGGTGTTGTACCCCGCCCAGCCTTCCTCGCGGCGCACAAGGGTGTTGCAGGCGCCGATCTGCATGACGTCCTTGGACTGCGAAGCGAGATAGGGCAGAACTTCTTCCTTGAACGGTACGGTGACGGCTGCGCCGTGCACGCCCAAAAGGTCGAGGCAGTCCATGAATCCCGCGGCGGCGTCCGAAGGAAAGGGTATGTAGACGGCATCCTTTCCCGCCTTGCGGAAAGCCCCATTGTGCAGGGAGGGCGAAAGGGATTCCATGATGCTCGATCCCCCTATGAGCGCGTACAGATCGGACCTGCCGCAGGTTTCTCTGCCGCGGTAGACACTGGCGAAGGTTACCGGATCGATCTGGCCGGGGGCGGCCGAAGGAAGTCCCGCGCCGAGTGCGCTCGTAAAGGTGAACATCGAGCCCATGCAGGAAGCGAGCAGGCGGGTGGGATAGCCGTAGGTGCCCATGCCGATCACCAGTCTGTCGCGCTCGGGCAAGGTCCGGCACCAGCGGATCAGGCTCGCCAGATCGGTCGATCCTTTGGGCGTCACCGCCAATTTGGGAATCTCGTCCGGATCTTCGGCCAGGGGAGCCCATGCGGCATCGAGGTCCGCAGGCATACCGTCGACGTAGTGCTTCGACCGGATGATGCGTGTGCCGAAGGTCTTGCACGCCTCTTCGATCGCGGAAACCCGGAAATCATCCTCGAGGTCGGCATAGGCGAAATTGGCGGACGCGTCGGCGCGCGCATAGGAAAGCGCCTTGGCGATCATGACGAGGCGGACTCCCTCGCCTTCTTCGAAGTGGCCGCCGTCGCTTCGGCGCCTTACGGTCAAGACACAGGGCAGGCCGGCTTTTTCGGGGAAAGACCGCAGAAGGAATTTTTCCCCCGGCACGAGACAGTCGGCGCGCAGTTCGACCATATCGACCAAACCCCGATAGCGGTCGAGGGCGGCGAGATTCTCGCGCAGGGTCGAACCCGTGAGGCAAAGGCAGACGGGCATTGATCGTTCGGACATCCGTTGCGTTCCTTGGCTGTTTTCGCGACCCGCGGGGCGGCAACCGCCCGCCCGGTACGGCAGTCTTCCGTCCGGCGCGGTTTGCGTTTTCACTTTACTCCGTTTTCACTTTACTCCGTCGCGCCCTTCATTGTCCACGCGCAGACCGGAATCGACGGAAATCGAACTCGGTCATTGACACATTCCATGACCGGATATAGTCTCGTGGTACCACTCCACCCGGAAGGCGGCAACTCCATGAGCTACTCGGACCCCTCGAAATTGGGCATTATCGCGTGCCCCGGCGCCGAAGCGTTCGCGGATCAAGTCGTCCGAAGACTGGCCGGCATCTACAAGCGCCGCTTCGACCGCAAAACCCAGGCATTATCGACCAGATACCACATCACGCAGGAACTCGTCACCCGCAAGATCAATTTCGCCAACGATTGCGCATCGAGTCTCTCCTACATTCCCGGCGCGGTGGACAAGTACCGGCCGCCGCGTTTCAAGGTCAACGCCCGGCATACGTATTTCGCCAACGGCGAGGTCAAGACCGAAATCCTGGACTCGGTGCGGGGCAAAGACCTCTATATTTTCCAGGACATCGAAAACCACCAGCCCATTTTCTTCAACGACGGAGCCGTACAGCGAACCCTGTCGGTGAACGATCATATCTTCAATCTTTTCGTCACGGTGGACGCCGCCATGCAGGCCGGCGCCGAGCGCATCAATCTGGTGCTCCCCGTCTATCCCTATTCGCGCCAGCACAAGAAGAAAGGCCGTGAAGGCCTCACGGCCGCCAGGGTCGGCATGATGCTGGAAAACCTCGGTGCATCGCGCATCATCACCCTCGACATCCACTCGCGCGAAATCGAGAACAGTTTCGACAAACTCCGGCTGGAAAACCTCCACGCCTCCTTCCAGATCATCGAAAAACTCATTTCCCTCACGGACATCAGGAAGGACGACCTCGTCGTCCTGGCTCCCGACACCGGCGCGGTGGACCGCAACAAATTCTACGCCAACGCCCTTCAGCGCCCGCTGGCCCTGCTCTACAAAGAACGCGACTATTCCCGGGTTACGCGCAACGCCGCCGAATCCAATATTTCCGAGATGCGCCTCTTGGGCGACGTCAAGGGCAAGACCATTTTCATGGCCGACGACATGATCGGAACGGGCGGAACACTCATCAAGGGAATGAAAAACCTGAAAGACATGGGTGCCGAAAAAGTCATATGCGCGGTATCCCTCCCGCTATTTACCGGATCGGCCGTCGAGGATTTCGACGCCGCCTACAGGCAGGGGCTGTTCTACCGGATCATCGGCACCAACGCCGTGTGCAACAAAGACCTCCTGCAGAAGGAATGGTACGTACAGGCCGACGTAACGGGACTCTTCGCCCAGATCATCAGCCTTGTGCACCACGACCGCTCCCTTTCGTCGATGCTCGACAACCGCGATGTCGTGACCAAGCTCATCAAAAAGCAGATGGACAAGCGCCTCGGACAGGCCACACAGGCGCAAAGCGCAAGCATCCCGGCCCCCGATCCCGTCGACGAAGCGATTCCATACGGAGCCGTGGAGGAAAAGTGAGGGTATTCCGCCTGCCTCCGCGGGCTCTTGCCCTGCTCTTCGATCTCGACAACACGCTCTACCGCAATCCCGGATACGCCGCTTTCCAGGAAGACTCCCAGGTCGGCAGGCTCGCGGCATGGGCAGGCGAAACCGTCGCGGATTCCCGCAAACGGCTCGCCGGAGTGCGCGCCGCGCGAACCGCCGCGGGCCTGCCTGAGACTTCCATGGCCAATCTTTTCATGGAATTGGGTGTCGACATGGCTTCGATCGTTCGCTGGCGCGAAGAGGAAGTCAGGCCGGGCGAATGGCTTGCCCCCGATCCCGACCTCGCCGCCGCCATCGGGCTGCTGTCCGCGCCTGAGCCCCGCGGCGCAGGTTTCCGGCTGGCTCTGC
>JBDKUJ010000211.1:0-3855 GCA_039679665.1 Rectinema sp.
CTCGCGCGCATGATCAAGCAGGCCGGCATCGATCTGTTGAATCTTCCCGAATCGGAACCGGACAGTCCGCTTGGGCCCTACACGGGCGCGGGCGCGATTTTCGGCGCGACGGGCGGCGTCATGGAAGCGGCCTTGCGCACGGCATACTACCTGCTCACCGGCGAGGAGCTGCGCGACGTGAACTTCACCGGTGTCCGCGGCATGTCGGGCATCAAGGAAGCCAGTATCCACATCAAGGGTGTCGAGGTTCGCGTGGCGGTGGCGCACCAGATGGGCAATATCGCCCAGGTCCTGGAAGAAGTGCGCAAAGCCAAAGCCGAAGGGCGCGATACGCCGTGGCACTTCATAGAAGTGATGGCCTGTCGCGGCGGCTGCATCGGCGGCGGTGGCCAGCCCTATGGCTGTACCGACGAGATCCGGAAGCTGCGCATCCGCGGCATCTACGATCACGACGAGGGCAAGGAATACCGCTGTTCGCACCAGAATCCGTACATCAAGAAAGTGTACGACGAGTTCCTGCAGACACCCGGCAGTCACAAGGCCCACGAGCTTCTGCATACGCATTATGAGGAAAGGCCGCTGTTCCTGAAGTGAGCTTCAAGTGAGTTCAATTGCAGTGTAAGTGGTCGGCTTCGAGCCGGCGGGTCCGGGCGGCGTGCCGTCCGGACCCGTTTTTTATTGACAGCCTTTGCCGCCCGTCGTGAAGATGCTATGCTCCATACCATGCAAGAATCCGTTCCCGCGCTTGCCCGGATCGTACGTGCGGTCCGCGATTTCTTCTACCCGGAACCGACCGAATCCGGCTATCGGAAGGAAGATCTGTCCGTCCACGGTTTCCCTGTGGATATGGGGAAGATTGCTTTGGCGACCGCCCTCGAGGCTTCCGTGTACGACTCCGACGAGAAAGAAATCCTCGCGCGCTGGGGGAAAAGATTCGATTCCGTCTTCGTAAAGGAAATTCCCGAGGTCGAAAACCGCTATGCCTTGTTCACTCACCGCAGGTCGCGACGCCAGTATGTCGTGATCCGCGGCACCGCCAATCTGAGCAATTTCATGCACGACCTGCAGTTTCTCAAGAAGACCGATCCCGGGCTAAAGATCGGAACGCACGAAGGTTTCATGAAACTCGCGCGGGCAGTGCATGCGGATCTTGCGCCGAGGCTTCTTCCCGGCTATCGGCTCCATCTCGTCGGTCACTCGCTGGGCGCGGCCGAAGCGGTACTTCTGGGCATGATCCTCGTCGAAGAAGGCCGCGATGTGTACCGCATCATCACACTGGGACAGCCGAAAGTCACCGACACCGAAGGATGGGAAGCGCATCGTTCGCTGCCTGTCGTCCGCGTGGTTACGCCCTTCGATCCCGTGCCGTTCCTGCCGCCCAAGAGTCTCCTCTATCGCGAGAAACCCTATACGCACGGCTCGGAGCTGCTCATGCTGCTGGACGGAAATAGGACGGCGGCGGTTCCTTCTTCGCTCTATGACGACATGACCTCCGCGCTCATGGACGCATGGGGCTCAGGCAAGCGTTTCGATATTCCCGATCACCAGATCGAAAATTATATGGCTCGCATCGAAGCCAAGAAAAACGGCATCGAACCTGTCGACGCCAAGAAATGGCTCGACTACGCCACGCCTACGGACATCAAGCTGGATACGCTCGGCCTCATCAAAGAGTGGATCCGGGGTTCGAAGGCGGGAACTTGAAATGAACCGAACCGTAGCGGCGACTCCGACGGGAAAACCCCTGCTGTGGTTGTTGGCCATATTGGCCTCAATGGTGTCTGTCGGCGGCATCGGCGCGCAGGAAATGCGGTCGCAGGGATATGTGGACGCCGATTTCTCCGCCCAGGGTTTTCACGTGACTCTTCCGCAGCTTGCATTCGCGCTTGAACTCGAGGAGACGGTGACCTTCGATACTCCTGCCGAAGCCGAAGCGCGATGGAACGCGACTTTTTCACGCATCGAAATCATCGAGCTCCCTGGCGTAAAGAACCGGTACGGAATTTTCGTGGACGATACCGGGCACAATCAGTATGTGGCCATACGTGGAACGGCGAATTTCCACAACGCACTTCTCGATGTCGAATTTTTCAAGGAAAAAAGTCCGGAGCTCGAAATCTTCGTGCACCGCGGATTTGAAACCGCCGCCCGCGCTTTATACGCGGATCTCAAACCGCGGCTTGTCCATGGATATCGCCTCTACATATCGGGCCATTCGCTTGGCGCGGCCGAGGCGCAGTTGCTGGGCATGATGCTGAAAGTCGACGGCGTCGCCGTGACGAGGATCGTAGCTTCCGGCCCTCCCAAGATCACCGATGCGGAAGGCTGGAGACGTTATGCGGATCTTCCGGTAGTACGCGTCGCCGCGCCCTTCGATCCGGTCCCGTTTCTTCCTCCCGGAGGGCTCGTATACGACGAAACCCCCTATATCCAGGGCGGGCCGCTGCTCATGATTCTGGACGGAAGGGCGATGACCGTGGTCAAGCCTGAATTTTTCGGGACCCTCAGCGATGCGTTTCGTGCGATAGGCAAGGCGGGGAAGAAATTCGATATCGCGGATCATATGGTCCGCAGCTATGCGGCGCGGCTCAACGAAAAGGCCGGCGGAGTGATCTTCGTGAACGCGTCGGATTGGCTGCGATATGCGACACCGATTGGCGCGGTGCCAGGGACGATGCCCGGAACGACGCCTGGCGTCACGCCGGGAACTCTTCCCGGAATTACATCTCGCCCGCGTCGCCGCGTCCGCTCCTCGAGATTTTACGCTCGGAATGCGCTTTTTTCGAGGAAAGACGGCGTTCGCGCGAGGCTCTCGTAGGCTTGGTCGGCCTCCGTACGCGCGGAATCGCGGCGGCTCCTTCGACCAGGGCCGCGAGGCGAGAGAGGGCCAGTTCGCGGTTGCGGGGTTGGTCGCGTTCGTCATCGGCCGCGACGACAAGTTCGCCTGCGACGGTGATGCGGGAACCGAGACGTTCGACCGCATGCGCCCGTTCCCGTTCGCTGAGGCCGTCGATTTCGTCGAGCGTGATCCGCGCGGTCGCTTTCGAATTCACCTTATTGACGTTCTGGCCGCCGGGGCCGCCGGAGCGCGAGTAATCGATTCTGGCCGCCGAGGCTATGCTCGCCCTGATTCGTTCCCTGTTCATCAATGTCCGTCCAGACCATGTTCCGTCACCCTGGCGACGATGTCGAGCGATGACGAAGGGCCGAAACCCCAGGACGATGTTCCTTCGCGCCGCTCCAGTTTTTTCGGGGCGAGCAGATCCCCGCGCCGCAGAGCGAAAAACCCCTGCGCAGTTGCGGCCGGATCGTCCCGCTTGGCGGAAACCGTGGAAAGGCCCGAATCCGAACAGAGCAGATATCGCACTCTGCCGGCTTTGTTCAGCATGGGATCGGACACGATACGCGAGAGACCGGATTCACCCTCGCCGTCGGAATCGGCCTTTCCGGGGAAATCCGGTTTTTCCAGGGCGAACCATGTCGCTTTGGCGGAATTACGGTCGAGGCCGGCGCGCGAGGCCAAGGCGGCGACGAGTTCGGGCGTTTTCCATGGCCATTCAGAATGACAGCTGCGTTCCGGGCCGGAAGCGAAGGCGGGGCAGGGGCGGTCCGTCGTGCAGGGGGCAAGCATTTTCGCTCCGAAAAGCGTGGCGAGGAGACGGTCCCGCAACTCTAAGGCGGGGCGGGCGGTTGAGAGCGCCGCGGGTTCGAGAATGAGAAGCACGCCGCCGGGAGCGAGCCGTTCCCATAGGCGTTTCGCGAGGTTCGCCCTCGACGCGACTCCGTCAGGCTTGTCCTTCCATAATTCGTTGAAGCTGTGACAGGCGACGATTGTGTCGAAAGGCCCTTCCGGAA
>JBDKUJ010000212.1:0-2465 GCA_039679665.1 Rectinema sp.
GACTCACGTTTCCGATGAGCGTAACGGAACCGCCCTTGCGTACGATTTCTACGGCGGTGGCGATGGGTGCGGTGGCTCCGACGGCTTCGAACGCGCGGTCGAAGCCCCTTCCTTCAGTCATGTCGAGGGCATGGGCTCTGAATGCCGGGTCGGCCGGATCGAATGATGCGTCGGCACCGAAGCGCAGTGCTGCGATACGGCGATAGGGATCCGTGTCGAAAGCGACTACGGGGCCCGAGCCGTGGGCTTTTAGTATTTGCACGAGGAGAAGGCCGATGAGACCCGCGCCGACTACGGCCGTCCTGTCGCCCATCCGCAGAGGCGTGATGGCAACCGCATGCGCCGCGACGGCCGCGGGCTCGGCTAGCGCCGCGTCGATATAATCCAGTCCGTCGGGCAGTTTGTAGAGGATGCGGCGCGGTACGACCACGAGTTCGGCGAAGGCGCCGTCGCGGCGGTATTCCGCGCAGGAGACTCCAAGGACACGGCGGTTGTCGCAGAGGTTGACTTCGCCTCTCCTGCAATAGAAACATTCGCCGCAGTACTCGGTGGAGTCGAAAGTGACCCTGTCGCCGGGGGCATAATCCCTGACACCGGAACCGACGGCGACGATTTCTCCCGCCGCTTCGTGGCCCATCACGACCGGCGGTATGCGCCTGCCGGTCGATCCGTCCATGCCGTGTACGTCGGACCCGCAGATAGCCACTGCCTTGACGCGCACCAGAACATCGTCGGGCGAGCGGAGAACGGGGTCGGGCCATTCCCGATAGGCGAATTTCATATATTCTTCGAGGACCAGGGCTTTCATTTTTCGCGTACCATCCTTGTGTGCGGATCAACCGCTGAATACGGAACCACCGCTGAATGCGGACCTACCGCTGTATGCGGGCCGATCCCCCCTTCGCGAAGGCTTCCACCTGATCGAGCGTTGCCATCGTGGTGTCGCCCGGAAAGGTGGTGAGGAGGGCGCCATGAGCCCATCCGAGATTGAGCGCTTCCGCGGGCGTCCTGCCGGAAAGCAGGCCGTACAGGAGGCCTGCCGCGAAACCGTCGCCGCCGCCTACGCGATCATAGACATCGAGTTCGCAGGTCGGTGCGGCGAAACGTTTGCCTTCGAGCCAGAGAACGGCGCTCCAGAGGTGACGGTTCGTCGATTTGACTTCGCGAAGGGTAGTGGCGACAGCCTTGACGTTCGACCAGCGCGAAGTGACTTCCTCTATCGTGGCGTAGAATGCCGCAGGATCGAGCTTGGATGCGGCGTGGATATCGGGACCTTTGAGCCCCAGGCCCATCTGGAGATCTTCCTCGTTGCCGACAAGTACATCGACATAACGGGCGATCTCTCCGAGAATTTCATGCGCGGCTTTGCCCGAGCCGTTGGCGGTCCAGAGTTTTGCCCGATAATTGAGATCGAAGGACACTACGGCGCCGGCTTTCTTGGCGGCTTTCATCGCTTCGATCACGAGCTCGGGCGTCGTGGCCGAAAGCGCGGCGAAAATGCCGCCGGAATGGAACCAACGCACACCTCTGGAAAAGAGAGTGTCCCAGTCGAAGTCGCCGGGCTTGAGCAGGGAAGCGGCTTCGTTCGCCCTGTTGTAGAACACGACCGGCGCGCGGACGCCCTGACCGCGATCCGACCATACCTGCGCGATATTGGGACCGCGAACGCCATCGTGCTTGAAGCGGCGATAATGGCCTTTTACGCCCATTTTCCGGACTTCCGCTTCCACCTTTGCGCCGATCGGATAGTCGACCATCGCGCTGGCGACCGCAGTTTCAAGCCCGAAACAGCGCGAGAGATTTGCGGCCACATTGAATTCGCCGCCCGAAACGTGGATATCGTAATGGTCCGCGAAACCGAAGGGAACCAGGCCCGGATCGAGGCGTGTAACCAGGGCTCCGAGGGCCAAAAAATCGACGCCGGTTTCTCGTTTCGGGGGAATTTTCAAATCGCTCATCGATATCTCCTTGACTATCCTTTATCAGACCACTATCGGACCAGGCTGGAATGCGATGTCGCCGCCATTTCAGGCGGTATACGTGGAAGCGCTTGTGCTTCCTCCGCGGCCGGTCCAATTCGTATGGAAGAACTCGCCGCGCGGCCTGTCGATGCGTTCGTAGGTGTGTGCGCCGAAGTAATCGCGCTGTGCCTGAAGAAGATTGGCGGGCAGCGAGGCCGTCCGGAAACCGTCGAAATAGGCCAGGGCAGAGGCGAGGGCGGGTACGGGAATGCCCGACAGAGCGGCTTCGGAGATGACCCTGCGCCAGCCGGGTTCGCATTTGCGGATTCTTTCCGTGAAGAAAGGCGCAAGCATGAGATTGGAAAGATCGAGTTCCGCATCGAATGCGTCCTTGATCTTGCCGAGGAAAACCGAGCGGATGATGCAACCGCCACGCCACATCATTGCGATGTTTCCGTAATTAAGATTCCAGCCGTATTCTTTGGCCGCTTCCTTCATGAGAAG
>JBDKUJ010000213.1:0-2595 GCA_039679665.1 Rectinema sp.
TAGGCTTTTCGGGCAAGCGAAAGGTTCGACTCGAGCGCGGCCATTTCGCCTGAAATCCAGGGATCGGTGTTTTGCTGGACCAGAAGGGCGCGGAAGCTGCCGGCGACGGGAACGGGCGTTTCCATGCGCCACACGCCATAGCCCAGCGCGAGGGCCAGGCAGAGCGAGCCGACAAGTGCGGAACGGTGAAGAAAAGGAACACGCAAAGCTTTGGGGCGAAGGAATTCGCCCAGGATACCTGACGAGCAGGCGAGCAACGCCGAAACGCCGTAGACACCGGTAAGATCGGCGGTCTGCAACATGAGAGGAAGAGCGGTCATGGAGTAGGGGATGAGACCCCAGGGATAGCCCAGAAAACCGACCGATTTCAGGAACTCGAAGGCGGCCCATGCGACGGCGAACCAGAAGGGCCGGCTCGCGCGCGATCCCCGGAGAAGGAAGGAGCAGTACATTGCGGCTGCCGCATAGACGACCGCGTAGGCGAGCGTCGTCGCGCCGAGCGTCCAGAGGGCATAGCCTTTGTAAAAATACAGCCAGTAACTCGTGAGCGCGTGGTGAATGCCTCCGTACAGCGCTCCCTGCAGTGCGGCTTCGCGGTGCGATTCCGCAGAGGACAGGGAAATATACAGAGGGGCGAGGGCGATAAAGCCCAGAGGCCAAAGCCCGTATTTGAAAAGCTCGTTGGGCAGGGCCAGAGCGCAGAGAAGAGCGGAAGAAACGGCAAGAGCGATGCGGCGGTACATCGTGCCAACTTTACGCTCAACCATCCGGGAGGACAAGTCACACAGTAACAAGTCCCTCAATAACATGTCCCGCAAAGGAGGGGCATGGTTTGACATAGATTGACCGCCACGAGCGCGGAGCGTACAGTTCATCCATGGCAAAGGCAGTTTTCGCGGGCACATTCGACCCGCCCACGCTGGGACATCTGGACATTGTCAGGCGTTCGGCGCGAATATTCGGCGGCCTGTGTGTCCTGGTCGGGGACAACAGCGTCAAGAAAGGCGTTTTCAGCATCGACGAAAGGCTTTCGCTCCTTCACACGCTTTGCGCGGGAATCGAAGGCGTGACGATCGACCGCTGGGACGGCCTTATCGCCGAGTACGCCAGACGCGAAGGCTACGATATTCTGGTGCGCGGTGTGCGTGACATGCGCGACATCGAATATGAACGCGTCATGGCATCCATGAACGCAAGGCTTGAAGAAGGCCTGGAAACGGTCTTCATATTCACCGATCCGCGGTACGCGGACATAAGTTCAAGCGCGGTACGGGAGTTGGCGTATCGGGGCAGAATGCCGGACGGCATCGTCTCCGAAGAGGTTTGCGAAGCGCTCGAAGCGCATTTCGGACCGCTTTCTTAAGTCCCCCGGCCTGCGGGCTGGCGGGGGGTCGCGGTTTCGGAAGGCTTCTCTTGACAATTTCGCGGTCTTTGTGTAACGTCGGCGCTTGCATACGTACGCCGAAATTTCGATCGAATGAGGTTATATCATGGCTGTACCCAAGTTCAGGACTTCCAAGGCGCGCACCAGAAGGCGCCGTTCCGTGAACATGAAGCTCACCGCGCCGACTCTCGTCAAGTGCGGCAATTGCGGCAACACCGTTCTTCTCCATCGCATCTGCCCGAAGTGCGGTTTCTACAGGGGACGCCAGATCATCGCGCCCGAATCCAAGTAAGGAGACTCAACATGGACGAACTCTTCGTCAAGATCAAGAAAATTATCGCCGACAAACTCGAAGTCGAAGAAAGCAAGATCACGATGGAAGCCAGCTTCCGCCAGGATCTCGGCGCTGATTCTCTCGACACCTATGAGCTCGTGTACGGAATCGAAGAAGAGCTTGGCATTCAGATTCCCGACGAAAAGGCGAATGAATTCGAGACTGTCAAAGACGCCTACGATTTCATTAAAACTCAGGTCAAATAAGCCCCATACGTGGCGCGAAGGCTCTCAGTCGACTCCGGAACCGCAAGGGGCCGGAGCATGAGGGCCGAGCGTCTCGATGCGCTTCTCCGCTTCCAGGAAAAGGCGCAGCTGTCCTTCCACGATATTTCCCTGCTGGACAGGGCCTTCACCCATAGGTCCCGCGCAAACGAAACAATCGGACAATCTTCAAACAACGAAACCCTCGAATTTCTCGGCGATGCCGTGCTCGGACAGGCGGTGGCACACATGCTCTTCCGCGCGCTCGATGGCCGGCCGGAGGGAGAACTCGCCCAGATCAAGAGCTGGGTAGTTTCGGAAGCCTCCCTGGCGCCGCTCGCCGAAGATATGGGGATACCCGAGATCCTCCTTCTGGGGCGGGGCGAGGAAAACTCTGGCGGGCGCCGCAAGAAAGCGATACTCGCCGACGCGATGGAAGCGCTGTTCGGTGCGCTGTTCATCGATTCGGGCCATGAAGCCGCGGCCGCATTCGTGGAGAGAACCATGGAATCCCGTCTGCGCGAAGCGCTTGCAGGCGGGCGCAGGGACTACAAGACCGCCCTGCAGGAATTTGCGCAAAAGCACAAAAAAAGTCTCCCCTTTTACAAGCTCGAAAACACCGAAGGTCCCGAACACGAACGCGTGTTCGAAGTATCCTGCGATCTCGGCGAAGG
>JBDKUJ010000214.1:0-4298 GCA_039679665.1 Rectinema sp.
GCAGGCCTGGAGGCCGGGCTCGACTCACTCAAGAAAGACATCGCCCGGGTCGAGGCACGCAAGGCCGAAATCACTGAACTGGAAAGCCAGATGAACCGGATCCGCCGTCTGGAAGACGAAGTCAACCAGAAGCTGACCCGCTTTATGGCGGAAAAACGCCGCATCGATGTTCTGGAAGAGGATTTTAGCAAGCTGGCCGGCACATCGGAAAGCGTCGACAAGAAGATCGAAGAAATCACCGGACAGGCGGATACGCTCACCGAAGTGCAGATAAAGCTACAACGGCTTCTGGAACTCGCCAAGGACGCCGACTCCAAGTATGAGCGCCTCGATCGGAAAGCCCAGGTCGCAGAAGCTGCGGCCGATGCCGCCGACAGGAATTTCCAGGCTGTTTCCGCCCTCGAAAAAACAACCTCACGTCTCGGCGAAGAAACGGCCGCCCTGCCGGCGAGAATCGCCGACATTTCCAAGCAGGTCGAGCAATTGGCCTCAACCAAGACGAAGGCCGACGAAGCTCTTCGTCTCGCGGGCGATCTCGACAAGGCTCTGGCCGACACGGAACGCCGTATTGCGGAGGTTATGCGCGCGCGCGAATGGATCGCGCGCGCCGAATCCCGCCTCGAGGAAATCGACCGTTCCGCGAAAGAGCAATTGGGCTTGTTGTCCGGTCTTCTGACCGACGATTCCGGCGCCCGCGACTGGAGTTCAGTACCCGCAACCCTGCAGGATACGGTAAAGAAACTCTCGCGTCAGGGCTGGTCGGTCGACGAAATCGCCCGTACAGTCCGCCTTTCACGCGGCGAAATCGAACTGATCCTGGAGCTCGACGGAAAGCGCTGACGACCGACTCTCTTTGGATTTGAGCCAATTTCAAAAGTCGGTTACTTCTGGAAAAGCCTCGATTTGAATAAATAAGAGGCGGCGGGATAAACCCGCCGCCTCTTGTTTTTCCGGGTCGTATACGCGACCCGAACCGAATCGGCCCGGCTGATCAGGCAATTATGGCGTCGAAAGCGGTCTCGACCATGGACATGAAGGAAAGCTGGCGATCCTCGGAACTTGTCGCTTCGCCCGTGACCAAGTGATCGGACACGGTGAGAACCGAAAGTGCCTGCACGCCATATTTGGCGGCGAGCGTGTACAACTCGGCGGTCTCCATCTCGACGACAATCACGCCGAACGATGCCCAAAGCTTCCATTGTTCAGGATCTTCGGTATAGAAGGAATCCGAGGACAGCACCGATCCGACGAAAGGAGATTTGCCCGCAGCCGTGGCCGCATCATACGCCGCTTTCAGCAGGGGAAAAGACGCGGTGGGCGCATAATCCATGCCCCGGAACCGGATCCTGTTCATAGCCGAATCGGTGGAAGCGGCCATGGCAAGTACGAGATCGCGAATTTTGACGTTGCGATGCATCCCTCCACAGGTGCCGACGCGGATAAGTTTCTTGACTCCGTAATTCCGTATCAGCTCGTTTACGTAAATCGAAAGACTGGGCATTCCCATACCCGTTCCCATCACCGAAACCCGCTCACCTTTGTAGAATCCCGTATAGCCGAACATATTCCGCACTTCATTGAAACGTTCTGATTTTTCCAGGAAGTTTTCGGAGATAAACTTTGCACGAAGAGGATCTCCGGGCAAAAGAATGCGTTCCGCTATCTGGCCTTCTTTGGCGGAAATGTGGATACTCATAGGCCTCACCTTTTTAACGAAATTTCCCGAAAATTTCACAAGTAGAATCCGGGAGATAAAGTATACTGCGGGAGGCGAAATTGGACCAGTATGTGATTCTCCATGAAGACGACGACATCCTCGTCGCGAACAAGTTGGCTCCTCTGCCCGTCCAAAAAGACAAGTCCGGGGATATGAGCCTTCAGGAAATCCTTGGCGCCACGCACACAAACCGCGGAGATAAAAACTCGGTTTTTGAAGCGGCGCATCGTGTCGACCGAAGAACATCCGGTGTCGTCGTCTTCGCCAAAACGCGTCACGCCCTGGTCGCCCTTGAAGCGGCGTTTCGGGAGCGCGAAATCCGCAAAACCTACATTGCCTGCGTCGAACGTGAACCCCAGCCGGCTTCCGGCACGCTGGAACACGTAATCCGATTCGACCGCAGGAGCAACCTCTCAAAAGCCCTTCCCAAGGGTAGCCCCACCGGCCCGGATTCCGTAGATGCGAAATTGGACTATACCCTCGTCTGCAGGTCGGAGAGATACTTCTTCCTCGAGATAGCCCCCGAAACAGGAAGACATCATCAGATCCGTGCCCAGCTGGCTGCGGCGGGCTGGCCCATCAGAGGTGACCTGAAATACGGTGCCCGCCGCAGCTGCAAGTCGGGACGAATCATGCTGCATGCCGTAAGCCTGGAATTCACTCATCCAAGAACGGGCGAGAGGGTCGTTTTCCATGCCCCCTTCCCTACGGACGAGCCGCTTTGGACGGTGTTCGAAGCTTCAGAAAACCCAAGCCCCGGAAGCGAAAGTTCTTCCTGACTCTTACTTGCCGGTTTTTCCGCTCGCGGCGGCCAGGGCCAATACTGGCCGAATCGAAGCATCCATCCCCAGGACCGCTTCGATGAGCGCCAGGTTTTCGAGGGCCTTGCCTCCCGAAAGCGCTTCCGCCAGCCCTGAAGCATACCCTTCACAGACCGGTTCCACTGCTTCGATCCGGAACCTCCAGGAGCCTTCCTTGTCGAACCACATCGAACAGGTCAGGTCCTCCGCACCTTCCGTATCGCCGGTTTTCTGTTCCACATATTTAGCCTGTGATGCGGCAGGAAAGGAGAATATTCCTTTTGCAGTGACTTCGCCCGACCGGGAAATCGTCGAGCCCGAGTCGGATGCATCGCGCATGCCGACCCAGCGTTCCGTGACCGTGCCGCTTGCGGAAACGACATTCAGCGATCCATCTCCAGGCAGGGACAAAGTCCGGGAAAAATCGCGCCCCTTTATCACCAGCCCACTTCCATCGGGCACAATAGTCACGGACGGGTCCGCTGAAGCCGGTTCTCCGTCGTAATAACTATCCTCGGTCACATAGATTTCGTCGGCGGCTCTGGAAAAATGAAATGCGGCCAGATCGCGCTCGCCATCCAGCATGCGCCCCGATACGATCGCGCCGGTGAGCCACCCTCCGGGCAGGGAAGAAAAACGGAACACAAGCGTATCGAAACCATTGGATTCCAGATAGCCATGCTCCGTATGTTTATATACCAAAAGAATTTCTTCTTTTCCCCTGGTTACGGCGGGCACTATGATCCGCCCTTCCGGATGCGGCCCCCCTGAACTCTGTTCCGATACGACCGCACTCCCCGGTTCCGTTGGCATATCGGAGGACTGCTTCTTCTCCGTACAGGCACCCAACGCCAGAACGATCGAAAAGACCGCTCCGACACCCATTACGCGGAACAGCGAACGCACTATTTTATCCGGCATCTGCCCCTCCCTTTCGAGCGATATCCCGGCTCCCGCCGAAACCCGAGGGCTGTGTACCAGCATCCCAGGAGCGACGACGGCAAGCCGGGAAAAATTTATATTACCACAATTTAGCGAGTTTAATTACAAAATAATCACAATGGGGTTATTTCAAAAGTCGGAAGACTTTTGAAATTGGCTCATCTACCTGTTTTTCTTCTTCACCCGTATAGTCTGTTTCGCGTCCTTGTCGTCCATCCGGTCGTTCGCAAGCTTGATGGCCAGCCTTTCGCAATCATCTTCTTTCAGGATAAGACAACCGTTCGACTTGGATGATCCGAATGGATTGGAGTTCGAGTGCAGGGCATACCCTGTATCTTCACAGGTGCCCACGTAGACTCCCTTTCCGTTGCTGTCGTTGGGGCTGAATACGTCCACTTTTCCAACCGCATTGGTTGAAATCGTGTAGGGCCCGTATTTGCCTTCGGTAGTGCGGAGCCCCGAGATTTCCCAGTACCCTTCGGGAAACTGTTCGGGCTTGCTTGTCAGGCCACTCAAGGTGCTCATCTGTGTTTTTGACTTTTTCGTCGGAATGAAGGGAGCCAGAGTCGTATCGACGACTCTGTTGTGCACATCGATCTCGTAGGTTTCGATCGGTGGAATTCTGCCGAGTCTCGCTTCGTATTCGTTTGAAATCACCGACACCTGCAGTTTGTTTTTTGCCGCATTCAGCACCATGCGGATATCGCCTCCCCCGATCGTTGCGCATTCTGCCCGTGGAATGCGCAGGCCGGGGAAAGACGCGAAAGGATCGCCGGCGACAAAAAGTTCCGAAACGACACCCGATCCGATTCCTTTTTCTACTGTGGCACCCGCTCCGG
>JBDKUJ010000215.1:0-2766 GCA_039679665.1 Rectinema sp.
CAGAACCTGATAGGCTTTATAGACCAGGAAGGCCAAAAGCAGAATATCGACGGCGGGGCGCAGGTAGTCGGTTATGAACTGGCCGATTCCCTGGAAATTCACCGGACAGCCTCCCCGGTTTTCGGCATCGGCATCTGCGACACGCATGCGGCGAACAGATCCAGCGCGTCTCTCGTCGCGGCGACGTCATGGACGCGCAGGATGTCAGCGCCTCCGGCCCATGCGGCACAGGCGGCGCCGATGCTACCGGCCATACGTTCCGGAACGGCCCGCCCGGTGAGTTCGCCAATGAATCTTTTTCTCGAAAGGCCCACGAGGACAGGATATCCCAAGCTCGTCCCGAGGTACAGGCGCCTCAAGAGGTCGAGATTATGTTCGAGTTTTTTGCCGAATCCGATACCCGGATCCAGGATGATCCGGCCCCGTCCTATGCCAGCCTCAAGAGCCCGCACCGCGGCTGCAGCCAGAAAATCGGCCACTTCGACGGCGCAATCGGCGTACACAGGGTCCTGTTGCATAGTCGCGGGGTTGCCCTTCATGTGCATGAGGACTACCGCGGCGCGCATCGCGGCGACCGCTTCCGCCATGCCCGGATCGGCAAGCGCACTGATGTCGTTGACGATGTCCGCGCCTTCGTCAAGAGCGGCCTTTGCCACCACGGCGCGACGCGTGTCGACCGAAACGGGCGCGTCGCTCACTTTGCGAAAGGCGCGCAGGGCGGGGATAAGCCGGCTGAGTTCTTCCGCTTCTTCGACGAAAGCCGAGCCCGGACGCGTCGATTCGGCGCCGAAATCGAGAATGTCGGCGCCGCAGGCGAGCATGGCCAGGGCGGTATCCGCCGCGATCCGCGGATCAGGCTTTCGCGATCCTTCCCAGAAGGAATCGGGCGTGAGATTGACGATACCCATGACGCAGGGGCGAAGGCCCAGTTCCAGGCTTTTGCCTCCCGGAAGCCCGAGCGTCCGCGCAATATGCCCGCTCGCCGCGCGTGGCGGCTCCGCGACCGGAATGCGCCCTGAGGCTGTCGGGTTCATCGGGCCACCGCCTTCACGGGAATAGTGGCTTTCTCGGCACCCCTGTCGCGCGTCTGCGAACCGCTCGGTCCGTTGCGGTCACGGGCCGGCGGCAGGCCGCGAAGGAATGCGCGAATGCCCGTCTCATCCAGACCCGCGTCGGCGAGGAGTTCGGCGCGCGATGCCTGCGCGGGCGGCACGGATCCGAGGGCTCTGATGTACACGGGAATGCCCGGTGCCCGGACCGACAGGATGGCGGCGACGGCTTCGCCCACTCCGCCCGAACGGGTACCCTCTTCGATCACGGCCACGCATTCATATGAAGCGCAAGCCCCGACGAGCCAGGCTTCGTCCAGCGGCGCGGCGCCGCGGAGCGAAAAAACGTCGAAGTTCAGCCCTTCCGCGGCGAGGAAGTCGGAAGCGGTTGCGGCGTAGAGGGCCTGGGGACCCAATGCAAGGACGCAGGATCGGGATCCTTCCCTCGTCCTCAGGGAAATTCCCCGACCGCGTTCCAGGTCGATATGACAGGCGTCCTCCCCGCAGGGAACGGGCCCTTTCGGGTAGCGGATGATGACGGGCCCGCCGATATGCAGGGCCCTGCGCATGAACAGATTGAGTTCGAAAGCGTCCGATGGAGCGAGAATGGTCATGTTGGGCATGCAGCGGAACATCGCCAGGTCATAGATGCCCTGATGGGTTTCACCGTCTTCGCCCACGAGCCCGGCCCGGTCCACCGCGAAAATCACCGGCAGGTTCGGCAAGGCTACGTCGTGAAACACCTGATCGGCGGCGCGCTGCAGGAAGGTCGAGTAGATGGCGACTACCGGTCTGTCGCCTCCCGCCGCGAGGCCGGCCGCGAAGGTGACCGCATGCTGTTCGGCGATTCCGACGTCGTATACGCGCCCGGGAAAGGCTTTCCGCATGGTTTCCAGGCCCGTTCCTTTCGACATGGCGGCGGTTATGGCTACGACGCGGCGGTCTTCCGCGGCCAGCTCCATCATCGTCGATCCGAACACTTCGGTGAATGTGATGTTGCGGGGAATCTCCGTTCCGTCGGCACAGAACGCCGGCGGGACACCGTGGAAAGCGGCGGGATCTTCCTCGGCTTTGTCGAAGCCCTTCCCTTTTCTGGTGACCACATGGATGACGACCGGACGTTTCAGTTTCTTTGCGCGCCGGAAGGCGGTAGTCATGGCGGGAATATCGTGCCCGTCCAGAGGGCCCACGTATTCGTACCCCAGGTCGGCGAACAGATTTTCCTTGAAAAGCACCGCCTTGACCGCCCTTTTCGCCCGCACGACAAGATCGAGAAGATGGTCGCCTACCCGGGGGATGGACCGGATGGAGGAATCGATGCGGTCCCGGAATCGCTGGTACCGTACCGTGGCCGACAGTCCGGAAAGATATCTGGCGAGGGCGCCCACGTTGGGCGAAATGGACATTTTGTTGTCGTTCAGGACTACGACGAGGGGTCTGCCGAGCTGACCCGCATGGCTCAAGGCTTCGAAGGCCATACCGCCGGTGAGGGCGCCGTCGCCTATCACGGCGATGACTTTTCCGCTCTCTCCGTTGCGGATCCTCGCTTCGAGCAGTCCGAGCGCCGAGGAAATCGAGGTCGAGGCGTGTCCCGTATCGAACAGGTCGTGCTCGCTCTCGGAGCGGCGGGGGAAGCCCGAAAGACCGCCTTTGCGGCGAAGCCCGGGGAACATGGAGGCGCGCCCGGTGAGGATTTTATGGGCATAGCTCTGGTGTC
>JBDKUJ010000216.1:0-5406 GCA_039679665.1 Rectinema sp.
CGGTCCCGAAGCCGAGGGGTTTGAATGTTTTCCCCGTTTCGGAAAAGAATTTCGAGAAGAATTCGTAATATTGGAGCCGCACCGCCTGTATCGCGACGATGAGCCCTTCCAGCACTATGATGATCAGATTCCCTGCGATGAATACGAGGATTTCGAAGACGATTCCGGCGGGAGCCCTTTCGCGCAGCAGCTCGCCCAACGTAAAGACGACGAAGGAGAGCACGGCGTGCGACAGTGCGAACGCACCGACTCTCAGGAAACTCATGGTGTTGGACGCATAATATGAAACGGATTCGATGAGTTCCACGAGGCCCGAAACCAGCGAATCCACCATGGAGGGTTTTTCTTCGTCCGCTTCACCGGGCTGCACGAGTCGGCCGAGCGGCTCCGAAAAAAACAGAGCGAGGATCGGAATTCCGAATCCGACCGCATCGAACCAGGCCAGGGATCCACCTGTCGCCACCCGCACGCCCATGAAAAGCGCCCACCAGAATAGAGACGCTCCAGCCAGACCCGTCTTGCCGAAAAAGGCTTTCGCGTACTTGCCGCGCTTGAAATTATTGTAGATGTTCACGACAAGGCCGACGGAATTGATGACCGCCCCCACGCCGAGCGTAAACGCGAAGAATGCTACAAGAGAGCCCAGCCCGTTGGTCGGCATGATCTGTATGAAACGGTCGCGCGGCGAACCCAGGACAAGTCTGGTGAGCACCCGCTCCAGCGGGATGAGTATCTCTTCGTTGGCGAAGAAAGAGCCGACGAGCAGTCCCATGATCATGGACCCGATCCCGGCCGCCTTGAATGCCGGCCCGAATTTCCGGTATCGCGCCAGCAAGCCGCGTTTCGAACCGGACATGAGCGCACCGGCCAGGAAAATGACGGCTCCCTGCCCCAGATCGCCGAACATGACCGCGAAAAGCAGGCTGAAGAAGAACGCCACCATCGCGGTCGGATCCACGTCGCCATACAGCGGGGTGCCGTAAGAAAGCACGATCGACTCGAAGGATGAAGCCAGTTTTCCGTGCTTGAGCAGTACGGGTACGGATTCCTTCCCTTCCGTGACCGATTCGACTTCGGCGGGATCGAAAGAGCGGACAGCCACTCTGCCGGCACAGCGCTTTTCCGTTTCCGCGACGAGTTCGTCCACTTTTGAGGCGGGAACCCAGCCGGAGAGGCGATAGACCCAGCCAGTCATGGCAAGTCCGTCCCTCACCCTGCCGAGGGCGAGTCCGATTCTCACGGAAGCGAGCAAGGATGCCCAGGGCGATGCGCTCAGCCCCGCAAGTTCGAGTCTGCGCACTTCGAGCGTCTTTTCGGCTTCGGCGTTTTCGGTGATGGCATGATCCAGCGCTACGGCAACTTCGGGAGGAACGCCCGAATACCCTTGCGCAAATTCCTGGCGCACGAAACCGGCTTTCGCCAATTCGGTATCGAGGGCGAATCTGCCTTTCCGCGAAGCGGCCGCCACGATTCTTCCGCCTGTGTCGAGCGGAAGAATCAGGGCACGATCGCCCAAGGCTTCTTTCAACTCCCCGGACCTGGCGGAATCGATCCTGCCTATCCTGAGCGACAGGAAAGACATGCGCCCGAGTTCATCGAAGGGCAGCGACAGGCCGGCAAAGGCATCGGCTTCGCGTTTCGCCGCCATAAGGTCGATCCGTTCGTCCTGGAGGGCTTTTCTCTCTTCCTGGAGCGCCTCGCAGCGTCCTGCGAGAATTTCCGCCGCTTCCAGCGAGTCCCTGTCCGGAGCCTTCGTGCCCGGTGCGATGACGCCGGAATCTTCGAATCCCAGGATGCGTCCGACGCCCAGAAGCCGGGCTTCGATATGCTCCAGATTCGACCTCTCCTCGATATCCGCCTTTTCCGGAGCGGTCCGGTTTACGGAATCCTGATTTGCGGAAAGCTGAAAGCAGCCTTCCGAGCCGAGGAGTTCCAGTACCGCTTCTATATCGCGCTTCAGAACAAGCAGTTCGAGCTTTCGCATCGGCACGGAACTCATACCTGCTCCCCCGCCAGGGCCCAGGCGTAGGACAGCCGTTCCTGAACGGGCGCACCGAGGCGAATTCCCTCGAACATGCCCAGAATCAGTGCGGCTTCCGATTCGCCGAGCTTGAAATGGCAGTACAACGGCGTATAGGTGAAAGGATGGAAGTGGAGCGCCTTCCTCACAAGCCGGTGCAGTTCTCCCTGGGCGGCGGTTTCGAAACGGCCGACATCCAGGGCTTGCATCCCCGCAGGCCCGCCTGAGAGCCGGGCCCACTCCCATGACGACCAGGAAGCGGGGTCGTCCAGATCGATGTCGAAACAGGAAAGCGCGGGCCCTTCGACATCGGCGCCCGGAAGTATGACCAGGAGAGGCAGCGCCTGATCGCGTGTATAGCCATAATAGCGCCTGAGTCGCAGCGCCCAGACGAGGTTCTGGTACAGTACTTCGCTGGAGACCAGTTCCCGGATCGCGCCTATGCGGGCCTTCGGTATCGTGTCGAGCGAAGCCCACAATTCGAGATAATACTGACGGTCCAGATGGTTTTCCGAAACCGCGATTTCCTGTACCGCATTCCCGTCGATCCAGTCGTAGCGACTGTCCGAAAACATCGCCGCGATGTCCGGCCAGGCATCAGGATGATATTCCGTCTCTCCCTCGCCCAGTACGAGCCCCGGCGGTTTCGGATATCCTGCGTGAAGCGCAGCGAGAACACGTTTCACATCCGAAAACTCAACTTTGCGGCTCAGGGCTGCTATAAACCGGTCGCCTTCGGAAAATGGGGCCGCAAGGCGATCAAATCGGGCCAGCGCCCTTCTGATCACTTTTTTTTCCGCCTCCGACAGAAGGAGCGCTTCGGGCAAATCGGGCGGATCATCCCCGAAAACTATTTTCCACAGGGAGGCGACGTCATCGGTACCCGAAAGGGCCGCGCCCTTGGCTCCGAGAAAGGCCTCGGAAAAGGTGCCACAGACTCTTCCGTACAGATATGCCAGGTCGAAGGAGTCGGCCATGCTCAGACCGGTCCTTCAAGGTATCTCTCGCACTCGATCCGGAACGCCCGGGCGTTCCGGGATGAGGCATCGAGCTCGCGACGGTATGTCTCGAGCTCGGCTCCGGCCTCTTCGTCGATTTTTTTTCTCGAAGCCGCGAATTCGGCTTCAAGGCGCAGGGATTCGGCCGTCAGGGATAGTTTCTTTTCGGTTTCGGCATTTTCCGCCGCTTCGGCGATACGCTTGGCGGCGAGCGCCTTGGCGTCTTCGACAACAGCCGCCGCTCTCCGCTCGGTTTCAATGAGTCGGTCCAGACTTTCGTATGCTGCCATAAAACCTCCGAGCGTTCCGGGAACTGTCGTCCTGGAACGATGGCGGTTTCCTTCGGTTATCTGACCGGACGAAATCGCGTATGCACCGACCGCCCCTGCATTCGGCATGGGGGCTGCGGCGCGCATCTACAATATACTTTCAACCGGGGGACGAAAGGATTTCTTCGTATTTCTTTATTGTGGCAAAAGCGCGTTCCGAAGTGCCCGATGCCAGCAATTCTATCTGGAACCCGGGCATTTCGAGCAGACGCGCGAGATTTCTGAGCGATTGCAGATGAAGTTCGGACTCGCCGGGAGGCGAAAGAAGCATGAATACCAGGAAGACGGGCGAACCGTCCAGGGCATCGTAGTCGATTCCTTTGGAAGAAACGCCTATGACGCCCGTAAGTCCGTCGATTCCCGCCACGCGCGCATGAGGGATGGCTATGCCTTTCAGGATGCCGGTGGACATTTTGGCTTCCCGCTCTTCGAGAGCGGCCAGCATGGCGCGCCGGGGAAAGGGAGCGGAGCCCCGGTAATCGCGAGCCGCCGTGTCGACGAGTTCTTCGAACAACTCGTCCTTATGCTCGCTTTCGAGACCTATCTTGATGCGAGCCGGCGAAAAAGCCTGTTGTAGGAGCATAATCCATAGACCTCCCGGCCCAGGCGAACGAGGAACGTCCCTATTTCGCAGCGGGCGCCACAGTCGTGGCGGTTCCCGATCCAGTCTCGTTCGGGGTCTGGCTCTGGGTAGCGTCCGAAGGAGTTTGACCCTTCCACCACTCGGAGGGAGCTGCTTCCTGGGTCTTCACGGCCGCCGCTGCCTCGACATTGCCCAATGACGATTTATTGATGATGGCCATCGAGAAGGAAAGTATGAAGAAAAGCGCTCCCAGCACATACGTGATCTTGATGACCACATTGGAGGAACGGGAGCCGAAAGCGCTGCCTGCGCCGCCCGCGAACAGTCCGCCGATGCTGTCCGAGTCTTCGTCCTGAATGACAACAAAGAAGATGAGAAGGAGGCAGACAATCACGAAGAGGATGAGGAGGAGTGTTCCCAGAATTCCCATTGTTTCGACTCCGGTTCGGCGTTTGCGCCGGCGCTCTCGTGCCGTCCAGCGGACGGCACGCGGAAAAACATACTATACGAGAAAATCAACCCGATGCAATACCCACATGCACTTTTCGGGGGTGAGCCCGATCAGCGGAAACAGGCGATGGGAACGAAACTGTCGGCCTTGAGGCTTGCGCCGCCCACAAGGGCTCCGTCGATATTGGGCTTTGCCATAAGGGAGGCCGCATTGTCGGACTTGACCGATCCGCCGTACTGGATGCAGACATCCTTGGCCGCCCGGTCTCCATAGAGGCCCGCGAACACTTTTCTGCAATATGCATGCACCGCATCGGCGTCCTCGGGAGTCGCTGTCTTGCCGGTGCCGATAGCCCACACCGGCTCGTATGCAAGCGTCACCTTGGCCAGATCGGCGGCGGTAACGCCTTCCAGCCCTGCTCTGATCTGGGTACCCACCACTTCTTCGAGCCTGCCCGATTCGCGTTCGCCCAGGGTCTCGCCGATGCAGAGAATGACACCCAGCCCGTGCCGGAGGGCGAGTCTGACCTTGCGATTGATGAGTGCGTCGTCCTCGCCGTAGCTGTGCCTGCGTTCGGAATGGCCGAGAATCACGGCATCGACGCCAATGTCCTTGAGCATGAGAACGGATACTTCGCCGGTGTGGGCGCCCTGCTCTTCCGGACCCATATTCTGGGCCCCCAGGAGTATGTTCGAACCCTCGATCGCCTTCTTCACGGCCGACAGGGCGGTAAAAGCGGGAGCGATCAACAGTTTTTCCCGGCAACCGGCAAGCTTCGCCTTGAGCTCCTCCGCGAGAGCCACGGATTCGGAAATCGTCTTGTGCATTTTCCAGTTGCCTGCGATGTAATATGAGCGCATGTGTGCCGCCTTGTGCGCATCGGCGCTTCCGGCGCCGCACGCGAGTTTCCGTTCGCCGCCATTCTATCCGAAGGCGGCATAAGGGTAAAGTCTTTGCGGACCCGGAATCCGCCCTCTTCAGATCACGAAATCGTCATCCTCCCAATCGCCCGATTCCGTAGCATG
>JBDKUJ010000217.1:0-1544 GCA_039679665.1 Rectinema sp.
CAGTCTCTTTGGGCATGCGGTAATAGCCCTGCATGACCATCGAACCCTTGACCGCGATTTCGCCCATGCCGTCCTCATCCGGATCGAGGATTTTCATCTGGACGCCGGGCAGGATCTTGCCGACTGACGCTTCCTTGTAATGCTCGATCGGGTTGAGGGTGATGATCGGCGAAGTCTCGGTGAGACCGTAGCCCTGCACGAAGTCGATGCCGAGCTGGTTGTATTTCCTGAATACTGATGGGGCGAGAGGGCCGCCACCCGCGATGCAGATGCGGATCGTGGAAAGACTCACCTTGTCGAGGATGGAGTGGAACAGTTTCTTGCCCGGGTTGACCTTGAATACTTTCTTGATGAATCCGGAAATGGCCATCAGCGCCGAAATCAGGCCTGCGACGATAGGTCCCTTCGCCTTCACGCCCTTTGTGATGCCCGCGAGAACCTTGTTGAAAAGCATCGGAACGCCCAGGAACATGGTGATCTTGGCTTCCTTCAAATCCTTGAAAATCTGCTTGACCACCATCCGCTTTCCGAACACGATTTCGGCGCCCACCGATATCGCTTCGATGAAGACCGCAAGCATGGTGTAGGAGTGATGGAGAGGAAGAAGGGCATAAAAAACGTCCGTGTACAGGATTGTGAGGTTGCCCTGTGCGTAGAAGCAGTCCGACACAAAATTGCGGTGCGAGAGCATGACGCCTTTCGGAACGCCGGTAGTGCCTGAAGTGAAGAGAATGGCGGCGAGATCCGTTTCCACCGCGGGGACGAGGGGCGGAAGTTCCGATTCGCTCGGGGCCTTGAGGTCGAGAATATAGTCCGGACCGCCGGACCACAGCGCGAATACGGCTTTGAGTTCGGGACAGGCGGCTTTCAGTTCGGCGAATTTTTCTTCATCCGCAAAAAGAGCGACGGAATCGCCGGCTTTTACGAGATTGGTGATCTCTTCGGCCGTAATCTGGTAGTCGATCGGAACGACTACGGCTCCGGCTTCCAGAACGGCCAGGTAGGCCATGGCCCATTCCGGGGCATTTTTGCCGGTGACCGCCACTTTGGAATCCTTGCCTATGCCGAGGGAACGCAGGTGCGCGGCGACGCGTTTGATCACTGCATGCGATTCGCGATAATTCCAGCTGCGCCTGTCCGGATCGTAGGCGGAAAAACAGGCTCTGTCCGGATAGCGCGAAACAGTGATCGCGAACAACTCGGGAAGGGTAGGCCATTCGCCGTAAAAGGCTTTACCGCGGTAAGTGTCCAAAAAACTCCAAGGGGTGCCGTCCGCCATATTTGTCTCCTGTAGCCCGCATATGAAACGGGTGTTTATCTGATTATCCACCAAGTCGGGAAAGAAGAAAAGCGGGGTCCCACTTCGAAGCGACTGCACGGGCCCTTCCCCAGCGCTATGGTTTCGGCTATCCTTTTTGGAACATCGAAGCCGAACTGCGAAGCGGAGGATATTCATGAATGCGATCGAATTGGCGAAAGCCTACGATCCCAAGAGTTTCGAAGATCGCATCTATGCGGTCTGGAAAGACGAAGGCCACTTCATG
>JBDKUJ010000218.1:0-1659 GCA_039679665.1 Rectinema sp.
TCGTCCCGGCTTTGTTGATTTCGCGCACAATGTCGAAAATCATCTTGACGACGAGCGGCGCAAGGCCGAGCGAAGGCTCGTCCATCATGAGCAGCGTAGGCCGCGACATCAGCGCCCGGCCGACCGCAAGCATCTGCTGCTCGCCGCCCGACAGGGTCCCGCCCTTCTGACGGCTACGCTCCTTGAGGCGCGGAAACAGCACGAAAACGTGCTCGCGGTCGGCCTCGACGCCCGCCTTGTCATTGCGCGGGTAGGCGCCCAGCGACAGGTTTTCGTCCACCGTCAGGTTCGGGAAAATGCGCCTGCCTTCCGGCACGAGCACGATTCCCGACTGGACGATATCCTTGGTGGCCATTCCGGTCAGCGTTTTGCCCTTCCAGGTCACCGCCCCGCCGGAACTCTTGACGAGGCCCACTATCGCGCGCAGGGTCGTACTCTTGCCCGCCCCGTTGGCGCCGATCAGCGTAACGATTTTCCCTTCCGGCACGTCGATGTCGATCCCCTGGAGGGCATGGATGCCGCCGTAATGAACCGAGAGTCCGCGGATTTCCAGCATCACTCAACCCCCAGATAGGCTTCGATCACTTTCGGATTTTTCTGTATGGACGAAGGGTCGCCGTGCGCTATGGTCACGCCGTAATCGAGGACGTACATGTGATCGCAGACACCCATCACAACCTGCATATGGTGTTCGATAAGGAAGATCGTCAGGTCGAATTCGTCCCGAACCCTCCGTATGAGTGCCATCAGTTCGACGGATTCCTGCGGGTTCATGCCCGCGGCGGGTTCGTCCAGCAGCAGCATCGTCGGCTTCGTCGCGAGCGCGCGCACTATTTCGAGTCTCCGCTGCTTGCCGTAGGGCAGACTGACGGCGTTCTCGCCCGCCTGTCCCGCCAGTCCCACCGACTCCAGCAGTTTCATGGCGAAGTCGCGCGCGCCCTTTTCCTTTTTCAGATAGCCGGGCAGATGCAGCGTGGCGCCGAATATGCCCGTATCGATGCTCATGTTGCAGCCGACGAGTACGTTTTCGAGCACGGTGAGGTCGCGGAAAAGCCTTATGTTCTGGAAGGTGCGGGCCACTCCCAGTTCGGTGATCGAATGGGGCTTGAGACCGGTGATGTCCCTGCCCTTGTAGTACACTTTGCCTTCGCTGGGCCTGTACATGCCTGTTATCACGTTGAAGGCTGTCGTTTTGCCCGCGCCGTTCGGCCCGATGAGACCAGCTATCTCGTTTTTTTCGATGGAGATGGCCAAGTCCGCCACCGCGGTAAGTCCGCCGAACCGCATCGACAGGTTTTCGGTGGAAAGCATGATTTCAGCCACGATGGCCTCCAGCGGACTTTCCGTCGCCCTGCCCGTCATGGCCGCCGTGTTCGTCATGTCCGCGGCCCCGCCCTTCAGGCCCCTTGCGCACGAATGCGTTTCGCAGGCCGGAGACCATGGTCCAGGAAAATTCCCTGTTTCCCATGAGCCCGCGCTGGCGGAAAATGACTACGATCATGAGCATCGCCGAGAATACGACCATGCGCAGGCCGGGCAGTCCGCCCGTCTTCACGAAGATCAGGTTCATCGGCTCGTCCAGGAATCGCAGGACTTCCATGAGCACCGTCACGGCGATGGCAGCCACTACCGATCCCGTGATGGATCCGACGCCGCCCA
>JBDKUJ010000219.1:0-6698 GCA_039679665.1 Rectinema sp.
TATACCCATTCCGATTTTCAGTCAAATTTTTTTGTAACTCTATTGACTTGCCATCTGAGTCAAGTTTCTATCAATAAGTACATCGTTCAGGACTCGGCCGCGTAGGATCGGTCGGTTCACTGCTAAGGAGGCAGCATGAAACGGTTCGCTCTCATTGTAGCGCTCGCGGCGCTTGTCCTCACCACAGCCGCAGCCCAGGACATCAAGATCGGAGGCATTGGGCCGGTAACGGGAGAAGCCGCCACCTTCGGAGTTTCCACCAAGAACGGCATGACCCTCGCCGTCGAGGAATGGAATGCAAAAGGTGGGCTGATCGGCACCCGCAAGATCAAACTGATCTTCGAAGACGACAAAGGCGACCCTGCGGAAGGCGCCACCGTCTACACCAAGCTCATCCAGCAGGACCAGGTCGTGGCCATCGTCGGCACCGTTATGTCCAAGGTAACCCTGGCCGGTGCTCCCATCGCCCAGGCCGCCAAGATCCCGATGATCTCCCCGACCTCCACCAACGAAATGGTCACCAAGGTCGGCGACTACATCTACCGCGCCTGCTTCATCGATCCCTTCCAGGGCACTGTCGGCGCAACGTTCGCCTTCAAGGACCTGAAAGCCAAGACCGCGGCCGCTATCTTCGATATCGGCAACGATTACTCCAAGGGACTGGCCGAGAACTTCAAGCTCACCTTTGAAAAGCTCAGCGGCAAGCCGTTACTGGCGTATGAAGGCCATCCCACCGGCGCCACCGATTTCAAAGCACAGTTGACCAAGATCGTCCAGGCAAAACCTGACGTCCTTTACGTGTCCGACTACTACAACGACGTCGGCCTCATCGCCAAGCAGGCTCGCGAACTCGGCTATACGGGCCCGATGGTCGGCGGCGATGGCTGGGATTCTCCCGAACTCGCCAAGATCGGCGGCGACGCGGTGAACAATGGCTTCTTCACCAACCACTACTCGCCCGCCGACGCAAGGCCCATCGTCCAGGACTTCGTCAGAAAGTACAAAGCCAAGTTCGGCGCTGAACCGGACGCTCTGGCCGCACTCGCCTACGACGCCATGTACATCATGGTCGATGCGATCAAACGCGCCGGCAAGACCGATGGCGCCGCCATCCGCGACGCGCTCAAGACCACCAACATCGGTGTGGTTTCCGGGCAGATCACCTTCGATGCCAACCGCAACCCGATCAAGTCGGCGGTCATCATCGAAATGAAGGGCGGCAAGCAGGTTTACAAGACCACCGTCAGTCCGTAAGCGCTCCGTATTCTTGCGGAGTCAGTAGCAGTATGTTGGTCAAGGCGGGACCGAAAGGGCCCGCCTTGACTTGTGAAATAGAAGGGAAACCCGGAATGGGATCGATTTTCAACGCACAGCAGGTCGTAAATGGGCTACAAGTGGGCTCGATCTATGCCCTGATAGCCCTGGGCTATACCATGGTGTACGGCATTGTCAGGCTGATCAATTTTGCCCACGGCGACTTCTACATGATCGGTGCTTACGCCGCATATGGATCCTTTTTCCTGTTCAATTCACTCTTGCCCGGCAAAACGGTGGTTGTCTCCATCCTCGTCCTGCTCGTCTCGATGGCGGCAGGCGGCGCGGTAGCCATGCTCACCAACCGGTTCGCTTATAGGCCGCTGCGCTATAAGCCTAAATTGTCATCCCTCATCACCGCCATCGGCGTGTCGATGTTTCTGGAATATTTCTTTTCCGCGCTTCCCGCGGTAGGGCCTTCCTACCGATCCTTCCCCGACATTCTGCCCAAAGTGCAGTTCAAGATCGGTTCGGCCGTCATTTCCAACTACGTAATCATCGACATCGCCGTCGCCGGAATACTCATGGTCGGGCTCACCCTGCTGGTTCGCAAGTCCAATCTCGGCAAGGCGATGCGAGCCGTTTCGCAGGACAAGGATGCCGCGCGCCTCATGGGAATAGACGTGGAAAAAGTCATATCATGGACCTTCCTGATCGGCGGAGCTTTCGCCGGTACGGCGGGATTGCTGGCCGGAATGACCTATCCCCGCATATTCCCCTATATGGGTGTCCAGCCCGGCCTCAAGGCCTTTATCGCCGCCGTGCTTGGCGGTATCGGCAACATTCCGGGCGCCGTGCTCGGCGCATACATCATGGGGCTCGCCGAAACATTTGCGTCGGCATACAACTCCCTCCTCGGAGAAGGTATCGCCTTTGCCATCCTTATCCTGGTACTCCTCGTCAGGCCCCGCGGCCTCCTGGGCGAGAAGACCGCCGATAAAATCTAGGACCGCCGACATGAAAACTCCAAAACTTCCGAAATTTACTATCGCAGCCCTTGTCCTGTACCTGGCCATCGAAGCTCTGTACCGGACCGGCCTGATGAACGGCTATATACTCCACATCATCAATCAGTCGCTGATATACGTGATTCTGGCCGTCAGTCTCAACCTGATCAACGGCATCACCGGTCAGTTTTCCCTCGGCCATATGGGTTTCGCCGCTGTTGGCGCCTATGTATCGGGCGCTTTCACCACCCTCATCTTCAAAATTACGACCGATTCGCCGAGCGCCTTCCTCATGTTCGCCATTGCCATCATCGCAGGCGGTTTCGCGGCTGCCCTGGTGGGCGTACTCATCGGTTTCCCTTCGCTCCGCCTCAAGGGTGACTATCTCGCCATCGTAACCCTGGGTTTCGGCGAAATCATCCGCACCGCGCTCAACAACATCGAAGTGGTCGGCGGACCGCGCGGTCTTCTGGGCATTCCCAAGTTCTCCACCTTCCCGACTATCTTTTTCGTTGCCTTCGTGTCCGTCGTGGTGATACGAAACCTCATACAGAGTTCCCATGGCCGTGTCATGCTCGCGATACGGGAAAACGAACTCGCCGCGGAACTGGTCGGCGTCGATACCACGAAATACAAAGTCCTGGCTTTCGCCACCGGCGCCTTTTTCGCCGGCATCGCGGGCGCTCTTTTCGCCCATCTCCTGCAGATGGCGCATCCCACGCAATTCGGCTTCATCAAATCGGTGGAAGTACTCATCATGATCTATGCGGGCGGCGTCGGTTCCATCACAGGATCGATGATCGCGGCCTTCGCCCTCACGTTCCTGTCGGAGGGCTTGCGCATAGGTATCCGCTCTATCGCCGATATGACCGGACTGCCCATCGGCGGCGAGTGGCGTATGGTCATATATGCGCTCCTCCTCATTTTCGTCATGCTGTTCAGGACGGAGGGACTCATGGGGACCAAGGAATCACGGCTCCTTCGCATCAAGGAGGCCGACTGATGCCTGCGCTGCTGTCGATCCAGGGAATGAGCCACTATTTCGGCGGTCTAAAAGCCGTTTCCGACTTCAATTTCGAAGTACCGGAAGGCGTGATTTACGGCCTCATCGGCCCGAACGGCTCAGGCAAAACCACCACCTTCAACCTCATCACCGGAATTTACAAACCTACGCAAGGCAAGATCATTTTCGACGGCAAGGATATCACCGGCGAAAAACCCAATCGCATCGTGCTTCGCGGAGTGGCCAGAACTTTCCAGAATCTGCGCATTTTCAGCTCGATGACTGCGTTGGACAACATCCGTGTCGCAAAACATTCGTCCGTCAAATCGGGTATTTTCTCCTCGATCGTTCGCCTCCCCTCCTTCCTGAAGGAAGAAAAAGCGGTCAAAGAGGAATCAATGCGACTCCTCGAAGTGATGCATCTGGGCAAGCGCGCCAACGAAGAGGCCAAGAACTTGCCCTACGGCGAGCTCAGGCGTCTCGAAATCGCGCGCGCACTCGCCACGAAGCCGAAACTCATTCTTCTGGACGAACCTGCGGCCGGCATGAACCCGAAGGAAGTGGCCGATCTCATGGATCTCATCCGCAAGCTGCGCGATGAATTCAAGGTCACCGTATTTCTCATCGAGCATCATATGAAAGTGGTCATGGGCATATGCGACAAGGTCAAGGTGATCGATTTCGGCGAGACTATCGCCGAAGGCCTACCGGAAGAAGTGGGCAAGGACCCCAAGGTGCTGGAAGCCTATCTCGGCAGGAGGGGCGCATAATGCTGAGCGTGAAAAATCTCAAAGTGTGCTACGGCCGGATCGAGGCCATCAAGGACGTTTCCTTCGAAGTGCCGGAAGGCAAGATCGTCACGTTGATCGGCGCCAACGGAGCCGGCAAGACTACGACCCTGCGAGCCATTTCCGGTCTCGAAAGATCTTCCGGCGGCAAAATCCTGCTCGACGGCAATGACATCACCAATATCGAGGCGCACAAGCTCGTTCCGCTCGGGATTTCCCATGTACCGGAAGGCAGGAAGATATTCCCGACGCTCACCGTGAAGGAAAATCTCGAACTCGCAGGCTGGACCATTCACGACAAAAAGGAAGTCAGACGCCGGATCGATTCGGTCTATGAGGTTTTCCCGCGCGTCCGGGAGCGCGTTTCCCAGCTTGGCGGAACGCTCTCGGGCGGCGAACAGCAGATGCTGGCGGTCGGCCGCGCCCTGGTCACGGGCGGCAAGCTTCTTCTTCTCGACGAACCTTCGATGGGTCTCGCCCCCGTGCTGGTCGACGAAATTTTCGACCGGATTGTGGCCATCAACAAACGCGGCATCACCATTCTCCTGGTGGAGCAGAATGCGGCCGAAGCTCTGGACATCGCGGATTTCGCCTATGTGCTCGAAGTCGGTTACACAACTATTTCCGGCCCCGCGAAGGAAATAGCCGCCGACCCAAGGGTGCGGGAAGCATATCTCGGAGTCTGACAGAGGCCACTTCGACAGGATAGCAGGATAGACAGGAACGGTAGTCGAAATGTTCCTCAGCGTAAGCAGGCGAACGGATATTCCCGCTTTATACGGCGAATGGATTGCGAACAGATTCCGGGAGGGGTTCGTCTGCGTCCGAAATCCGTTCGCCGTCCACCGGGTAAGCAAGGTTCTATTGGCCCCGGATAAAATCGACGGGATAGTTTTCTGGACAAAGAACGCCATCGGTTTTGCCCGATACCTGGATTGTTTTTCCGAGTATCCGTTTTATTTCCAGTACACGATCAATCCGTACGGGAATGACATCGAAAGGCTGCCCGTCCCCAAAGAAAACATCATCGACAATTTCATCGAGCTGTCCGGGAGGCTCGGAAAATCCAGAATGCTCTGGAGATATGATCCCATACTATGCAGCGATGCGATATCGACAGAATACCATGCACAATGGTTCGAGCGTCTTTGCCAAAAGTTGTCGTCCCATGCGGGCAAGTGCATAATCAGTTTTATCGACCCGTATAAAAAGATAGAGCGGCAGATGGAAACGAATTCCATAAAAGTACCCGATAGGCAGCAAATGACGGAACTCGCGAGACTCATTTCCGGAATCGCCGGAAAATACGGCATCATCGTCGAAACATGCTGCGAAAATGCCGATTTAGCGGATTGTGGCATCGCCCCCGGCAGATGCATCGACGATGCATTGTTTTCGTCGATTACCGGCTTCAAATACAAAGCCGGGAGAGACAGGAACCAGCGAAAAGAATGTGCCTGCGTCGAAAGCATCGATGTGGGTCAATATGACACCTGCACAAACGGATGCATCTATTGCTATGCAAGTTCAAACAGAAAAATCGCCCGTCTGAACACGTCGCGACACAACCCGAAGTCGCCATTGCTCGTCGGTGAACTGGAAGAAGACGATATCGTCACGGAGAGGACGGTCGAATCAGCCAAACTAGAAAGAGACTCGTTCGGCCGATAGGGACAGGATGCAGAGGATGTTCAGGACCAAACACAACGTTGAAGACTAAATGCGTATGTCGAGCGACCGTACGCATTAGGCGGACGCGCCTGTGGCACGCCCCCAATCATGGGTAATATCCATAGAATCTTCTTTATCAAGCAAAGAAGCAAGAATATACTATCAAGACAAAGATAAGAATTTCATCACCCGGGGAAAGCCATGAATGAAACCCTGATCAACAACCTATACACTCTTGTAGAAACAGCCTGCAAGTCGGAGAAGAATGTTTTTGGCTATGGTATATGGTCACATCATATAAAGCCAATGGTTGGAATAGCAAAAGGGCTGGCAAACGAATATGGGGCTGATGAGGAAATAGTGGTAATAGCGTCTCTGCTGCATGATTTAGCGGGGATCAAGGATGAATCGAAAAGGAAAGAGCATCATTTTTATGGGGCTGAAGAGGCAGATGGAATATTGAGCGACTATGGCTACAAAAAAGAGAAAATCGAAAAAGTGAAGAAATGTATTTATAATCACCGCGGGAGCGTAAACAATAAAAAAGGAAGTATGGAAGAATTATGTGTAGCAGATGCCGATGCAATAGCACACATACAGGAGATTGGATCATTGTTCTATGTTGCATATAAAGAGATGGATATGGATATCGACCAAGGAACTGGATGGATAAAAGAAAAAATAGAAAGAGATTGGAGAAAAATGAGTAAAAATGGGAAAACGAAATTCAAACAACGATATGAAGAGATTTTACGGGTAATAGGATGATGAAACTACATATCGATCCTGTCGATCCTGTCGATCCTGTCGATCCTGCAACCCTGTTACCCTGTCCCCGCCTGCTTACTCGGCAAATGAAAAGCCCCGCGGGCGCGCCGCGGGGCTTTTCAGTGCTGAAACGGAACTTCCCTATTTTGCGTTGGCGAGCGTAGCCTTGCAGATCTTGCAGATCTTGGTCTTGGCGCCGTTCACTTC
>JBDKUJ010000220.1:0-3957 GCA_039679665.1 Rectinema sp.
TTCATCCAGTATTCGCGCAGTTTCAGCCAACCCATCATCCAGACGGCCAATATCGCCAACATCATCCAGTCGACGGTAGCCTGCGCCGAACGTGTATTCGAACTTCTGGACGAAACCGAGGAGCTTCCCGACCAGGTCGGCTCCACAGCCGCCGCGGTGCAGGGGCATACCGAAGGGCGCACCGAAGCCGGCGAAGGGTCGGTATCGATCACAAACATGAGTTTCAGGTACAAGCTCGAGGAACCTCTCATCGAGAATCTCGATCTGGATGTCGAGCCGGGACACACCATCGCGATCGTCGGGCCGACGGGTGCGGGCAAAACTACGCTCGTCAATCTTCTGATGCGGTTTTACGAGATCGATTCAGGCTCGATTTTGGTGGACGGCCGGGATCTGCGGAGCATGCCGAGGGCGGAACTGCGTTCGAAATTCGGAATGGTGCTTCAGGATACCTGGCTGTTCAACGGAACGATACGCGACAACATTGCATACGGAAAGCCCGGGGCGAGCGAAGATGACATCGTGCGCGCGGCCGTGGCTGCGCATGCGGACCACTTCATCCGCACCCTCCCGCAGGGTTACGACACGATTCTCAACGAAGAAGCGGGTAATATCTCGCAAGGGCAGAAGCAGCTGCTCACCATCGCGCGGGCTATCCTCGCCGATCCCGAGATACTCATCCTGGATGAAGCGACATCGAGTGTGGATACCCGTACCGAGGTGATTATCCGCAAAGCCATGGAAAACCTGATGCGGGACAGGACGAGTTTCGTCATCGCCCACAGGCTTTCGACGGTGCGCGATGCTGAACTCATTCTGGTTATGGACAAGGGGTCGATCGTCGAGCGCGGTACCCATACGGAGCTGCTCGCAAAGTGCGGTTTCTACGCGGAATTGTACAAAGCCCAGTTTGCAGGCGGCATCGAGACCGAAACCGTCTGCGCATGAATGGTGGATTCGGCCGGAATCGGCCGAATCCGTCGGCCGATTCCGGCCGGAGAGATCAGCCTTCCGTGACCTCTCCGACCGGTCGCCTGATCGCCGTTTTGGTTTTCCAGCGCCCGGATGCGTAATAGATCGAAGTGAAGATCAGGCCGATCGTCCACCCTGCGGGAATGGACCACCAGATACCGTCCGTCCCCATGCCCATGGGGCCCGAAAAAAGAAGGGCGCAGGGAATCCGGACCGCCCACAGGGCGAGAAGCGTAGAAATCATGGGAATGAACACGTCCCCGGCGCCGCGCATCACGCCATTGTTGATGAACATTGTCCCGAACGCTATATAGAACGATCCCACGATGACAAGGTATCGGGAGCCGATGGCGATGACTTCCGCGTCGGAAGTGAAAATGCGCATCAACTGTTCGCCGAAAAAGACCGAGACGAGTGTCATGGCGATCGAGATCACGGCGCTTAGGCCGATAGCGGAGAGGTGGCCCCTCTTAACTCTTTCGGTCTTGCCCGCCCCCATATTCTGTCCCGTAAAAGACATCAACGCTGAACTTAGATTCATGGCGGGCATGGAAGCCAGGGAGTCGATGCGCGATGCCGCGGCGTATGCGGCCATGGTTGCCGCTCCACGGCTGTTGACTATTCCGGAAAGGGTCATCATGCCGAGCGACACCAGAATCTGCTGGACACCGGAAGGCAAGCCGATGCGCAGCATCTGCCGGAACATGTCGGCGTTCCATTTAAGGCCTTTTGTGTCGAATCTAGCCTCGGGCACGCGCTTGTCCAGCACGATAAGGGCGCCAATAAAGGAGATGGTCTGCGCGATCACCGTAGCCCAGGCTACGCCCGCAACGCCCCAATGGAAAACGACGACAAAAACCAGATCCAGCACGACGTTGACGACAGTGGAGACGATCAGCAGGTACAAGGGCGTTTTCGAGTCTCCGAGACCGCGCAGGATAGCCGAGACGCCGTTGTATCCGAAGGTGGGAAGCATGCCCGCGAAAATGATCCTGAGATAGGTCACCGCTTCGCCCATTATTTCCGGCGGCACTTTCATCAATGAGAGGATCGGTTTTGCCGACAGTATTCCGAAAAAAGTCATGACGATTCCGGCGACAAAAAGAAAAATGTAGGTCGTATCCACGACTGCCTTGATCTTCTCTTTATCTTTGGCGCCGAAAAACTGGGCGATGAGGACGGTCGATCCCATGAAAATGCCCATGATGAGCGAGATCATGAAAAAATTGACGGGGAAAGCGGTGCCTACCGCGGCCAGGGCGTTGGTGCCGACAAAACGGCCGACCACAAAACTGTCCACCATGTTGTAGAATTGCTGAAATACGTTTCCGAGGAGCATCGGCAGGGCGAAACTTATGAGCTGCGTGGTTTCATTGCCTTTGGTGAGGTCTTTCATTTTTCTTTACAGGCCCAAGCCCTTGGCTTCGTCCCAGAGCGCATCCATTTCCGTCATGCGTTCGGACGTCATCGGGAGCCCTTTGCCTGCCATGCCCTTTTCGACATGGCGGAATCGGCGCGAGAATTTTTCGACCGCTCCGTGCATGGCGAGCCCCGGATCGACGCCCATATGGCGCGAGAGGTTCACTACCGTGAACAGAAGGTCGCCGATCTCGTTTTCCAGATCTTCCAGGGAAGCCGCCTCTGTCGAGGCCTCGGCAGAGGCGGCTTCCGCCGCATTCCTGACTTCCGCGATTTCTTCTTCGAATTTCTCCCAGACCTGATTCCGGTGCGACCAGTCGAATCCGGCCTTGGCGGCTTTTTTCTGCAGCTTGTATGCGCGTTCCAGAGGCGGCAGGGCTCGCGAGACTTCGTCCAGTACCGAATCTTTTCTGCGGCGACCTTCGACGGTTTCCTTGATTTCGTTCCATTGCGCGACGACGCCTTCCGCGGTATCGACGTCCGACTGGGCGAAGACATGTGGATGGCGCCGCACCAGCTTTTCGCAGACTCCGTCCAGCGCCGAGGCCACCGAAAATGAGTCTTCCTGTTCGCTCATGTAGGACACCATGGTGGCGAGCATGAAGAGATCGCCGGATTCCTCGCGTATATGATCGCTTGAGTCTTCGTCGATGGCTTCCACCAGCTCGTATGCTTCTTCGAGTATATTTCCCCGTATCGACTGGACGGTCTGTTCGCGGTCCCAGGGGCAGCCGTCGGAAGCGCGCAGCCGTGCGACTAAAGCATAAAGCCGTGCGAACGCTTCGCCTGCGCCTGCGGCCGCCGGAAGAATGCGGGCCGCTTCCATTCCGGCGAGTGTTCCATCGAGAGGAAGGAGCTGGTTCATGTCAATCGACTATATCGAATTTTTCCAGTTTGGCCATCAGGGCGGTTCGGTCGGGTACTCCGAATTTCTTGTAGACACGCGCCATAGTATTGCGGACGGTCGAATCTTTTACCTTGGCGTCGGCCGCGACTTGCTTGGAGTTCGCGCCTTTCAGCAATCCCTTCAGGTACAAAGCTTCGGTGTGACTCAACCCCGCTCCCGAGAGTGACAGGGCCGGTTTGGGTTCGCGCATGTACACAATGATTTTTTCGCTGTACATGATAAACAGAAAAATCAGGAAAACGGTTGTAAACAAAAGGGGCATGATCGAATCGAACACCAGCGCATCCGACCGCCCTATCAGAGGAATGGCTTCGCACAGATACAGATAGAGAAGAAGGATCAACACTTTGAGCGTTCTTTTCGTCGCGAAAAAACCCATTCTGAACAACAGCAGTACGCCGGCGATAAAAGGTCCGAGTCCGTACATGGTTGAGCTGCTTTGACTGAACGGGATGGAAGCCGAAATAAGCAGCATTATCGGTTGTATCCATTTGAGGACCGGAACAAACGCCGACAGCAGGAACAAAACGCACAACAGGATAAGACTGAGAATCGTAGTGTGGGAGAGAACATCCAGAACCGAAAATCCTCTCATCAGCATGAGTTCCGCTGTATCGACAATGATCGCCACCACGAATAGCGCAGTGAAAAGGAGTCCG
>JBDKUJ010000221.1:0-1913 GCA_039679665.1 Rectinema sp.
ACGATGATCTGGATGTCCTTGCCCTCCACGTCGCGTCGGGAAATGTCCTGCCGCTTCTCCTCACGGAGTGCGCGGAGCTGATCGAGGGTCATCCTGGCCATAGGTCTTTCTCCTTTTCCTTCCAGCGCGAGTTCCGGACACCCGATCCAATCCTGAGCCGCCCGAGCGGCTCAGGCCAAGTCGGCTGTCCGTCTCAACCGTATTCTTGCGAAACCAGAAATTCCTTGAGCAAGGCGAGCGAAGAAGCCCTTTCGAGACTTCCAAGCGCATCCGCCAGTTCGCTTTTCACGAGACGGTACGTTTCCGTACCGTTTTCGGCGGAAGGGCAAGGCCGCGTCCGCACGATTTCCATGTCATAACCTCCGGGCAGGCAGAGCGCCGTCAGAAAAAACCCGGCCACATCGCCCGTCGGAGGACAATCCAGATCGGCCTTCGGGAAGGAAAACGACACCGTCGTACCCTTGCCGGGAGCCGATTCGAGCGTCCACCCGCCGTGGGCCGCCTCGACCGCCTGCACCAGGAAGGGCAGCCCCAGGCCGACCTTCCTGGCCGGATGTTTGGCTCCCCCCGACCGGAAAGGATCGAGCGCCTTTTTCACGGTCGCCTCTTCCATCCCGCTGCCGTCATCCTGCACGACGACCCTTGTTTCGGTATCCGTCTCGACGAATTCGATGCGGACCGATCCCGAGCCAGCCTCGCAGGCGTTTTGCGCAATATCGAGGGCGTAATCGCAGACGCAGAAATGCATCCCTTTCCGCCCCGGATCCCTAAAGATTCCTGTATTTTGCGATGATGTCCGCCATTTTGTCTTTCTGGACCTTGCCGTACACCTCATCGCCGACCATCAGTACGGGTGCGAGACCGCAGCAGCCCAGGCAGCGGACCGGGTCGATGCTGAAAAGACCGTCGTCGGTCACTTCATCGCCCTGGATGCCGAGGATGGAACGGGCTTCGTCTATCAGATCCTGACTTCCCTTGAGATAGCAGGCAGTCCCGAGACAGATGGACATATTGTGCTTGCCGGGTTTTTTCGTTTTGAAGTAATGATAAAACGTGATGACGCCATAGATTTTCGCGAGAGGAAGTCCGACCATCCGGGACAGCTTTTCGGCCGCTTCGCGCGGAATGAAGCCGAATTCCTCCTGAATGCGATGGAGCATCATAATAAGACCGCCGGGCTTCTTGCCCCATTCGGCTATGTAATCGACAAGAGCCTGAGAAAATTCGATCTGCGCGGCCGGCATGCCCTGCACCCCCTGAGGTTAGATAAAACCTTATCGATAATGAAGTGCCGGCAGTATAGGACGCGTTTCAGTCTTTGACAAGTACCGTTCGTTTTTTATCGATTGATAGAAACACGCTTTTCCGCCGCTTCCGGAAAAAAGTATCGCACAGTTTTGGCAGGCGCGCACGGGAAATCCGCCCCCGGGCGGTCATGTCGACCCCGGAACCGAAAATCGCTATCATATGTGCAGTGGAGGCAGCCCATGAAAGGAACACAGCCCTCGAATGAAGCAAACCCCGTGGCTCCCGCGGCTCCCCCGGCAGTCACCATGAACCGCAGGGGCGTCGACCTTACCGATGCCGGCCGCTACGCCGATGCGCTTGCGGCGTTCGACAAAGCCCTCGCCCAGTTGCCCGACAGCCCGGGAATACTTTTCAACCGAAGCGAAGCACGGCGCCTTTCCGGCGATACCGAAGGAGCCCGAACCGATCTGGAACGGGCACTTGAACTCGAACCGGGATCCGCGGACATCCTGCACGCCCTGGGCATGGTCGCCTACGGCGACGACGATTTCGACCTGGCCGAGCGCCGTTACGGTGAAGCCCTGGTCGTCCTTCCCGCTTATGCCGAAGCCTGGAACGACCTGGGAGTCGTAAAATTCCGCCGCGGCGATTTCGCGGCCGCACGA
>JBDKUJ010000222.1:0-4796 GCA_039679665.1 Rectinema sp.
TGCGTCCGCGACCTTGCGCCGCGCCCCTTCCACAATCCTTCCGAATGTCTGTCTGGATACGCCCATCGAGAGCGCCGCGGCATCCTGATACAGCCCCTGAAGGTCGGCGAGCCTTAGCGCTTCGGCTTCGTCGAAGCCCAGGACCACTTCACCGATATCCCGCGCCGGCATACCCGCCGGTTTGTACACTCTGGATTCGATACCCGTCCCGAGACGGCGCATGCAGGGGGGGCGCGACATCCGCTCAGCTTGTCGCCGAAGCGGCTGAATCAGCCGAATCAGCCGTAGCGGTTGAATCGTGCGTAAGCGTGTTCAAAGCCATTTCGACCTCCGCGGCAAGCCCGAGCGCATCCTTCCGGGCCTCCTCGCCCACACCCGACCAGCGCAGCGAACGCGCCTGAGCCAGTTCCCTGCGCCACGGCAGATCGGCGAGCAGGGGCAGCTCGGCACCACTGTGCCCGGAGCCGGGCAGGCCGGCGCCACCGTCGGCGAAAAGATCGATCGACTCTCCGCAATGCGGACAGACCATGGTCGCCATGTTGCGTACTACGCCCAAAACAGGCGTCTTGAGCATGGCCGCCATCCTGACCATCTTGTGCACGATCATGGCCACATAATCCTGGGGAGTCGCGACGACGACCAGTCCGTCGAGCGGAATAGTCTGGAACGCGGTAAGCGCAATGTCCGAAGTTCCCGGAGGGAAATCGACCACCAGATAATCCAGATCGCCCCAGGCCGTCTGCTCCCAGAACTGCTGCAGCGCCTTGCCGAGAAGCGGCCCGCGCCAGATTACGGGATCGTCTTCGACCTCATTGACGAGATTGATGGACACGACGCGAATGCCCTCTTCGTTCACGACCGGATACAGATGCGTTTCATCCGCTTCGGACCTGAACGAATCGATGCCGAGAAGCCTTGGAATGCTTGGCCCCGTGATGTCGGCGTCGAGAATTCCGACCGAGCGCCCGGAAGCTGCCAGGGCCTGGGCGAGGAGCACGGCAACCGTGGATTTTCCTACGCCACCCTTCCCGGACGCTACGCCGATGACACGTTTTATCCGCGGATTATAAACCTTGTCTGGAATATTGAGCATATGCTCACAATACATCTGAAAGCGACAAAAGACAAGGCAGAAATGGAACCGGGCGAAATACTAGCGAAATACGGGCGAAAACGGATGGAATCAGAAAGAATTGTCGAAACCGGGAGATTCAATTTCGTTGAAATACCGCACCGTACCGACGCGGAGTTCCATGGTCGAGTCGTCGTCGCAGACAAAAATGGCTTTGGGGTGCTGCTGCAGACAGCTGACTGTCCACATGTGATTGATGCCCTCTTCGATCGCGTTGTGCAGGGCCCGGGCTTTGTTCAGCCCGGAGACGAGGACCATCACTTCACGCGCGTCGGTGACCGTACCGACTCCGACAGTCAAGGCGCTCGAAGGCACCGCAGCCGGATCGCCGCCGAAGAAACGCGCATTGACTTTCCTGGTGTCGTCCGTCAGCGTCTTGATGCGCGTGCGCGAAGAAAGCGAAGACCCGGGTTCGTTGAAAGCCAGATGGCCGTCCTGGCCGACGCCTCCCACGAAAAGATCGATACCTCCGCAGGCGCGAATCCTGTCTTCGTAACGGGCGCATTCAGCGTTCAGGTCGGAGGCTTCGCCGTCGAGGATATTTACATTTTCCGGACGAATATCGATATGGGAGAAAAAATTGCTCCACATGAAACTGTGGTAGCTTTCCGGATGTTCCTTGGGCAGGCCGACATATTCGTCCATATTGAAGGTAATCACATTGGCGAACGACACCTTGCCCGCCCTGCACAGGGCGATCAACCGTCGATACATGCCCAGCGGACTCGATCCGGTGGGAAGGCCGAGTACGAAAGGCCGTCCCTTCGGCGCTTGGCCTATACTGTATGCGACATGCCAGGCGGCCCATTCGGAAACGGCTTCATAGTCCGGTCTTACGATCACGCGCATGGACGGCTCCTGTTACAGTTCGTTATGGACAAAACGCCCGCCTACGAGGCAGGCGAGCACTTTGAAATTCCGGTCGAGCACTGTCAGATCGCCGGCATAACCCGGGCTCAAGACTCCGCGTTTTCCGAGATTGACGATCCGTGCGGGGTTGGATGAAGCCATTTTTATGGCGCTTTCCAGGGGTACGCCAAATTCGACGAGATTCTTCAAGCCTTCGACCATGGTGAGGGCGGAGCCGGCGATCACGCTGTCGGCTTTGCGCAGGAAAATTCCGTCTTCCTTGTACACTTCCTCGCGGTTGGCGATAAAGGGCCCTTTCGGCTGTTCGGTAGGCTTCAGGGAGTCGGTGACGAGCACAATGTTGGAGTCGGGCTTGTCCCGTACCAGAAGACGCACCAGGTCGGGGTGGACGTGGCGGCCGTCCGCAATGATTTCGCAGGACAGGTCGGTCTGGATAAGGATGGCTCCCACCGCTCCGGGGTTCCGGTGATGCAGGCGGCTCATGGAGTTGAAAAAATGCGTCGAATGTCTGATCCCCGCCTGCATGCCTTCGACCATGTTCTCATAGGTGGCGTCCGTGTGGCCGGCCTGCAGTACGATGCCCATTTTTATGGCATAGAGAGCGAGTTCGCGCATGCCCTTGAGTTCGGGCGCGACGGTCATATTGGTGATATAACCCGAACCGGCTTCGCATAGCCGCTGCATGAGATCGAGATCGACGGACCGGACGAATTCCGCCCTCTGCACTCCGAGTCTCGCCGAGGAAATGAAGGGGCCTTCCATGTGGATGCCCGCGATCCGCGCTCCGGGCTCGCGCCCGACCGAGTCCACAATGGCGCGGATCGCCGCCAGCATATCCTCTTCGGACATGGGATAGAGGGTCGGGCAGAAGGACGTGACGCCGTAGTCGCCCAGATGGCGCGACATTTCCAGGATGGAATCGGCGGCAAGATCTTCGGTTCCATATCCGTGGAATCCATGGATATGCGTATCGATGAGACCCGGCAGGAGAAAGGCTTCGCCGGCGTCGTAAACCCGGTCGCCCGGCTCGAAACTTTTCTGCTGGAAGCGACGTTCCGAAAATACGTCGGCTATTACGCCGTCCTCAAGCAGGACGGCGCTTTTCTCCATTCTGGCGTAGCCCGCGAGAACCGTTGCATTATGTATGCAGATCTGCGACATGGCTCGCTCCCCGGCGGCTGTCCGCCTTTTTCGTCATCAATCCGAAGAGGCTGCGGAGGTCGCGTCCGTAGCTTCTCCTTCCGCGGCGGGCGGGACGGAGGTCGCGGATTCTGTCGCGGGTGCGGCAGTCGCAGGTGCGGTGGTCGCAGACTCGTCCGCGGCGGGCGCCGGGTCCCATTCGGCACGAAGCTGCGCGATGGTCTGGAACACGCCGGAATCGGCCGGATAACCGGCGGCGATAAAATATTCTTCGGCCTTGCCGAGGTCCTCGAGACCGAGTTTCAGATCCTCGGCGCTCTGCGCGACTTCGGCCAGCACCAATGCGCGATAAAAGTGGAGGATGGCAAGGGAATTGGTGTCATCGGGCGACAGCGCGACGCTGCGGTCGATGAAATCGAGTCCGTCCTGGGCCTTTCCGGCCGAAATCCAGCTGGAAAGGAGGGTGCTCACGATCTGGGAGTCGCCGGGATGCGCCGCATAGAGTGCATCGGCAATTGTCGCCGCAGCCTGCGCGTCGCCCGAGTTGGCCGCGATCATATGGCGCAGGAAAGCCGCGAGATAGTCGTCGGGAAAATCGTTTTCCAGCATCCGGATATACGGTTCGGCAAGGGAATCGTCTCCGGACTGCAGGCCGATCTGGATGCCCTTCGTGATCGTGTCGTATCTGGTCTGGGCATCGCTTTCGAGAGCCAGCAATGCGTCGATGCGGGCGAAGGCTTCATCGATCCTGCCCTGCGCCGTGTAGGAATCCACGAGTGACATGATGAGCGCGATGTTTTCGGGATCGAGCGCGATGGCTTTCAAAAGGATGGGTTCGGCGCCGGCGGAGTTGCCCGCGGCGGAGAGGAGTTCGGCGTGCCTCTGAAGGCTCCCGGATGTATAAAAATCATAAGCCAGGGCGCGATCATACTGTTCGAGGGCCCTGCCGAGAACGATTTGGTCATCCTCGAACCACTGTCCTTCGTAATTCTTGCGCACTTCATAGTAGTAGTCGGCCAGATTCATCGAAAGCACGGGCGGAGCCGCGGCGCCGGAAGCTTCCAGAGCCTGCCATGCGGCCCATGGATCGAATTCGACAGGTTCGAGCCCCTCTATACCGTCCTGACGCACGGTCGCCAGATCCGCCCCTTCGGGAAGATCGATAAAGGCGAAGACGACGTGCATGACATTCTGGGCATAGCCGTCCAGGGCGATGCGTATTTTCTCCGAAAGGATGAATCCGTCCTTGTTTTCCGGATCGGCTTCGCCGAGCACATTCCATGCGGAAAGCCATTTTCCTTCGGAGGCGAGGGAGTCGGCTTTCGCGATCGCGACACGCGACGCATCGGGGGCGTCGGAATATGCGGCGGTCAAGGTTTCGGAAAGAGAGACGGACGCCGTGACTGTGTCTCCGGCGCTCTGTGCGAATGCCGCAAAGGGCGAAAGCAGGGCCGCGATGGCCAGGACGGCCGCGATGGCGTGGCGCGAAGCGTTCATTGTTGCTCCTTGTTCCTGTTGCGCGCGAACACTTGGCGGTATCGCGGCTGAGATGAAACGGTAACGACCCTGCATACGCAGCGTCAAGACCGGCTTCCAAAGATATTGAACAACACAGGCCTTATTCCGTATCATCCGGCGAGCTTTTTTCCACACG
>JBDKUJ010000223.1:0-8210 GCA_039679665.1 Rectinema sp.
TTCGGTTCGCTTCTGGATCGCGGCAAGTACCGCGAAATCGAGGAGATTTCGGTCGACGATTCCGGCGTGACCAGACTCTTCGTCGGTGCGGGCAAGCGGGACAGGCTCGATGCCCGCGCGCTCGTAACCTTCGTGAAGCGGCACTCGGGGCTTCCCGACAATCTCATCGGCAGCGTGGAACTCTACGATAGTTTCTCTTTCGTGTCGGTGCCCTACAAAGCGGCGCAGAAAATCATAGATTCGACCCGGTCGGCGGGCGCTTTTCCGAAAGTCCGGCTTGCCACTCCGCGCGGCGGGGCGCCGGGTCCGCAAGGTTCGCAGGGTGCGCCGAGATTCCGTGAAGGCGGCCCCGGCGCTCCGGCGCCGCGCAGGAATTATGGACCGCAGGACCGGCCGCGGAGATACGCGGACAACCGGTCTTCGGACGGCAATTATGCGAACAAAGGGACCCCCCGCTTCCCGAAGAAGTCCAAAGGGTTCTGAAATGCGGGCACTCCCGCGGCTGTCGATTCCCGGATATACTGATGCTCCCCACAAGGAGCGATACGCATGTCCGAACGGATCATGGTCGAATGTGTCCCCAATTTTTCGGAAGGACGCGACTCCAGGATAATCGACGCGATTTCCTCTGCCGTCAGGTCTTCGGAAGGAGTCAGCCTCCTCGATGTCGATCCGGGAGCGGGCACGAACCGCACGGTATATACTTTCGTAGGCGGCCCGGAAGAGGTGTTGCGCGCGGCGCTCGCCGCGGCGCGTACGGCGCGCGCACTGATCGATATGAGGCGCCACTCGGGCGCCCATCCCCGTATGGGTGCGCTCGACGTGTGCCCTTTCATTCCGGTTTCGGGCATAGGCATGGAAGAATGCGCCGAACTGTCGCGCCGTTTTGGGTCCGTCCTGGCCGCGGAGCTCGGTGTGCCGGTATATCTCTACGAAAAGGCCGCTTCCAGACCGTCCAGGACCAGCCTCGCCGATATCAGGTCCGGCGAATACGAAGGACTCGCCGCGAAACTCGCTGACCCCGAATGGGCGCCCGATTTCGGCCCGGCGGTCTTCGATCCGCGCTGGGGCGCCACCGTGACGGGAGCCAGGGAATTTCTGGTGGCGTATAACGTGAATCTCAATACACGCGACAAAAAACTCGCCAACGAGGTCGCCCTCAACATCCGCGAAGCAGGCAGAGCCGCCAGGGCGGCGGACGGGACCATGCTCAAAGACTCGGACGGCAAGGCGATCAACGTGCCCGGCAGGCTCAAGGCGGTGCGTGCGATCGGCTGGTATATCGAGGAGTATCGCCGCGCCCAGGTTTCGATCAATCTGACCGACTACCGCACCACACCGCTCCATGTCGTATACGAAACAGCCAAGGAAGAAGCGGAAAAACTCGGACTCTTCGTGACGGGCTCGGAGCTTGTGGGGCTTGCGCCGCTGGATGTGTTCCGCGAGACCGGGCGCCATTTTCTTGAAAAAGCGGGAAAAAGTCCCGGACTTTCCGACCGGGAACTCGTGGAGATCGCGGTCCAGTCGCTCGGGCTGGATTCGGTGACTCCTTTCGAGCCCGAACGCAAAGTGGTCGAATGGGCCGCCTCGGTGCCGGGAAAATTGGTGTCCATGAAAACCCGCGACTTCGTTGATGAAGTCGCTTCGGATTCACCTGCGCCGGGGGGAGGTTCGGTTGCGGCCCTGGCCGGGGCGATGGGAGCCGCGCTCGCCGCCATGGTCGGCAATCTGACCGTGGGCAAGAAAGGCTATGAGGGCCAGGCGGCCGTACTGTCCGGGATGGCGATCGGAGCGCAGGACCTCAAGGAAAGCCTTATCCGCGCCGTGGATGAAGATACGGCCGCCTTCGATGCCTTGATGGAGGCTTCTCGTCTGCCCAAGTCGACCGAAGCGCAGAAGGCCGCCAGGGCGGCCAGGATGCGCGAGGCAGGGGAGGGCGCCATTCTGGTGCCCATGGCCACCGCCAGGAGCTGTTTTTCTGCTCTCGAGGCATGCGTGGCGGCCGCCAGACATGGAAACCGGAATTCGGTGTCCGACGCGGGCGTGGGCGCACTCATGGCGCGTGCGGGACTCGAGGGCGCGCTTCTCAATGTCAGGATCAATCTCGCGTCGCTGGGCGATGCCGACTGGGCCGCCGCACTCGGCGCCGAAGCCGCGTCGCTGTCGGAACGGGCCGGGGCTCTCGAAGCCGAGGCTCTCGCCGCCGCCGATGCGACCATCTCGACGCTGTGAGTACCGTACACATGAATACTCCGGGCGCATCCTTCGAAATAGTGGCAGTCGGCGACGCGCTTCGCGAACGGTATTTCGAGTATTGCGCGGCTTTCGGCGCCCTCCACGATCCGTCGTACGTCGATGCCGCGGACATAGCCGCGACCGGAGCCGATGACGCCGCATTTCTCGTCGTGGATTCCGGAGGCAGGATTCGCGGCGCCGGAGCTTTGATGCGGGAAGCCCGATTTCTCGAAACGGGTAAAGGCCGTCTGCGGATTTTTCACGTCGATTCGGGCTGGGTCGATTCGCAGGCGGGTCCATACCCCGAAGCTCAGCTTCGTCGTCTCTTTTTCTTGGGAGCAGGGTATGGACCCGCATACAATCCAATTCCTTGCAGAACGAACGATACCCCGGAACAGAGCTCCGGGATCGTTCATTCCGGCCACGCCGCCTATGACGGCGGGGATGTCGTTTTCCTGGCGTATGAAGCTCTGGCGCGAATCCTGCGCGGCGCCGCGAAGGAAGCGGGATTCCGCTCCATTTTCTTTTTTCTGCCCGAGACCGAGGTTTGTGCCTCCGCTATCGTGGCGGCGGAACGCTGCGGTTTCCGCGTGGAGCGCCACTCTTGGGAAATGCGGCACGATTTGCATAGCTCGCCCGGAGCGGCCGCGCCCGAAGGATTCCGCATCGAAAGAGCGGCTTTTCCCGAGGGAGGGCCTGAGTTTCTCCGCGATGCGCCATGGGTGGCGGATTGGTGCCGGATCGTGAACGATGCTTTCGCGCATCTCGCCGGGCATACGGAATCCACTCCGGAACGGTTTGCGGAAGGTTTGCGGCCGGAATTGGAGTATGAAGGGGGGAGGCTGTTCGCATTCGATGAGTCGGGCCCCTGCGGACTTGTTCTCGGCATCCGCTCGCCCGAAGCGCCCGAAGGCCGTGAGGCGGAAATAGGACCCATCGCAGTTTTACCGGGATTCCAGAGAAAGGGGCTCGGGCGCGCCCTTTTGCGAGCCGCGATGCGCGAAGCCGCTATGGCGGGCTTCGAATCCTGCGTACTTTCGGTGAACGCGGAAAACGAAAAAGCCACCGCATTGTATATTTCCGAAGGTTTCATTCCGGTCGAACACTACCTGTGCTGGAGTATACCCGCCAACGAATAATTATGCTTTTTCGTATTGACCAAGGGGGGGGCATTTACTATACCTGTCGCAGAAGAAACCACAGAGATACAGGAGACGTGGAGCGGTGAAAGGATCGGATGTTACCGTTTCGAACGTATCCAAGTCCTTCGGCTCATTCAGGGCGCTGAAGGACGTCAGTCTGGAAATCCGGAAAGGTGAGTTCTACTCCCTTCTCGGACCGTCCGGTTGCGGCAAGACGACCTTGCTCCGCGTAATCGCCGGATTCGAAGAAGCCGATGCCGGTACCGTCGCGCTCGACGGAATCGACGTGTCGGGGCTCGAGCCCGACAAGCGGCATTGCAACACGGTGTTCCAGAGTTATGCGCTGTTCCCCCATCTTACCGTGTTCGAAAACGTCGCGTTTCCACTCCGCATCAAAAAGACCCCCAACCGCCTGGTAAAGGAACTCGTGTACCGGCATCTCGCCCTGGTCCAGCTGGAAGCCCACGCGGAGAAAAAACCGACGATGCTTTCGGGCGGCCAGAAACAGCGTGTCGCCATCGCGAGAGCCCTCATCAACGAGCCGTCGGTGCTGCTTCTGGACGAACCGCTTTCCGCCCTCGATGCCAAGCTCCGCCAGCACATGCTCATGGAGCTGGATTCCATACATGACAAGGTCGGCATCACGTTCATCTACGTGACGCATGACCAGCAGGAAGCGCTTTCCGTATCGGACCGCATCGCCGTGATGAACGCGGGCAACCTTCTGCAAGTCGGCACTCCGCAACAGATATATGAAAACCCCGCTTCCGACTTCGTCGCGCGTTTTATAGGTGAAACCAATATGTTCTCGGGTCCGGTCGTTTCCCGTTCCGGCAACATCACCGCCATCGATGCGGAGGGCTTCGGCCGCATCACGATCGAGGACGATGCCGACATCCTTCCGGGTGTCAGGGTGAGCGCTACCGTTCGGCCCGAGAAGATCCGGATTTCCAACGACCGGCCCGCCGAGCAGCCCCTGCTCAACATAGTCCGCGGTGTAGTGCACGAACCCGTGTATTCGGGCTTTCAGACCAAGTATATCGTCCACACCGGGGGAGGTTCCCAGGTGACGGTATTCCGCCAGCACGCCAACTGGTCGGAAGGCGTGCCCGACATCGAATGGAAGGACGACGTGTACCTCTCGTGGAGCGCACACGATGCGGTCATCGTGGAGAAAAACATCCAATGAAGCGCAATTACGGAACCGCCTATGCGGTTCCCCAGGCGCTCTGGCTGACACTGTTTTTCGCCGCGCCCCTGGCAATCATCATCGTCTATTCATTCCTGAAAAAAGGGCTGTACGGCGGCGTGGAGCCGGAATTCAGCTTCGACGCCTACCGCGCCCTTGCGAATCCGACTCTTGTCACCGTGGCCTGGCGAACTCTGTGGGTTTCCGTCGCGGCAACGCTTCTGACCATTCTGATCGCGATTCCCTGCGGCTTCAGTATCGCGAAATCACGAAACCAGGCGATGCGCCTCTTCCTCGTCATCGTGCCCTTCTGGACCAATTTCCTGGTGCGCATCTACGCATGGGTATCGATTCTCGGCAACGAGGGTTTCCTCAACCAGGCTCTGCGGCTCATCGGATTCAGACCTGAAGGTTACCAGTTTCTCTACAATCAGGGAGCCGTAGTCCTGGTGCTCGTGTACATGTATCTACCCTATGCGATTCTCCCGCTTTTCTCTACCATCGACAAGTTCGATTTTACCCTTCTCGAAGCCGCGCGCGATCTTGGCGCCACGCGGATGCAGTCCTACATCAAAGTGATGCTTCCCAATATCCGCGGCGGCATCATAACGGCGGTACTCTTCACCTTCATTCCCATTTTCGGTGCCTATGCGGTACCCCTTCTCGTCGGCGGCAAGGATTCCTACATGCTGGGAAACGTCATTGCCGACCAGGTCACCAAGACGCGCAACTGGCCGCTCGCGTCCTCCATTTCGATGACGGTTACGCTGCTCACCGGCGTCGCGGTATTCCTTTTCACGAGCCGTTCACACAAAAAAGCCGAAGTCGCCAAGGACCTCGATCCCCGGGCCCTTCCCGCCGAGCCGTCCGGCGACAGCGTTCGCGCGGAGGTACGCTGATGGCAGCGCGCATACATCGCGTCTCCGCCTGGCGCGTCGCCGCGCTCTACAATGCGCGGCGGGCATTGCGCAAGGGCGCCAGGGCGGCCGAAAAACTCGTTCCGCGCAAAGCTCCCGTCTCCGGCATTATTTTCTGGCTCGTGATCGCGTTCCTCTTCATGCCGCTTGCGGTGCTTTTCTTCTATTCCTTCAACAAATCCAGGTCGGGACAATGGACCGGATTCTCTTTTGTCTGGTACCAGAAGCTTTTCCTGGATTCTCCCGATCTCTGGAAAGCGTTTTCGAACTCCATCCTCATCGCGGTAGCGTCCGCGCTCATGGCGACCGTTCTCGGGACCCTGGCGGCGGTGGGGACCTCCCGCTTCAATTTCAGACTGAAAAAATATGTATCCGCCATGAGTTTCCTGCCCATGGTCATGCCCGAGATAGTCGTCGGCGTTTCCCTGCTCGTGTTTTTCGCGGGCATCGGGCTCAAGCTTGGCCTGCTTACAGTGTGGATCGCGCATACCACTTTCAATCTGCCGTTCGTCTATCTTCTCGTATCGGCCAGGCTCGAAGAATTCGATCCATCGATAATCGAGGCGGCCAGGGATCTCGGAGCCACCGAATTGCAGACGCTCTTCAAGGTGATCATACCGGTCGCGCTGCCGGGGATCGCTTCCGGATTCCTGACTGCGGTAACCCTTTCGCTTGAAGATTTCGTGATCACGTTCTTCGTGTCCGGTCCCGGCGCCACCACGTTGCCGCTGTATATTTATTCGATGATCCGTTTCGGCGTTTCGCCTGTCGTGAATGCGCTTTCGGTGATCATGGTGGCGGGAACGGTGCTTCTCGTGTATCCGGCTAGGAATTTCCTCAAGGTGTTCGCGTCCAGGTAAACATAGAACGGTCCGGTACCCAATGCCGGAAAGGAAAGCCCTGGGCTTTCCGTATCTTACCCCGAAACAGGGGGTTGCAATGAAAAGTATCCTTCGCTCTCTTCGCATCAGCGGGCCCGCGCTGCTCCTTCTCGTCCTGACTCTGGTTTTTTCCGCCTGCGGCGGCTCCGGCAAAACGGCAAAAAAATTGTACATCTTCAACTGGACCTATTATACGCCCGACTCGGTTATCGAGAAGTTTGAGAAAGAGTATGGGGTCGACGTTGTATACGACTCGTTCGCTTCCAACGAAGAAATGTTCGCCAAACTCAAGGCGGGCGGCGCCGATTACGATGTCGTGTTTCCCTCAGGCGACTATGTGTCGATCATGATCAAGGAAAACATGCTCGAAAAGATCGACAAGGCGAAGCTGAAAAATTTCGGCAATATCGATCCGGAAATCCTCGCACGTTCGGACTTCGATCCGGGCAACGAATATTCGGTTCCCTATTACATGGGAGCGGCCGGCGTCGCCGTCAACAAGACTAAAGTGGCGAACTACGAGCATTCCTGGTCGATCTTTTCCCGCAAGGATCTGGCGGGGAAAATGGTCATGCTGGATGACATGCGCGAAGTCATGGGCGATGCGCTGGCTTTTCTCGGACATTCGGTGAATACGACCGATCAGGCCGAAATCGACGAGGCCAAGGCGCTCGTGAACGATGTCTGGAAGCCGAATCTCCTCAAGTTCGACGCCGAGGCTTTCGCGAAGAATTTCGCGGCGGGCGAGGTGTGGGTCGCGCAGGGCTACGCGGAATCGATTTTCGCCGAAGTGGACAAATCGCGCTGGAACGAAGTCGATTTCTTCATTCCCAAGGAAGGCGGTCCCATGTACCTGGACGCTATGGTGATCCTCAAGAATTCCAAGAACAAGGATCTGGCCCTCAAATTCATCGACTTCATCCACAGGCCGGAGATCTATGCCGAATTCGCGGATTATTTCGGTTTCCCCGCGACCGCCAACGTACCTGCGAGAGCTTTGAAAAAGGGCGATATGTGGTACACCGCCGAAGCGCTTGCTGCCGGCGAACTTAAAAAAGACATCGGCGCGGATCTGGAAAAATACAATACTGCCTGGCAGGAGATTCGCGTAGGAAAGTGATCGTGCGGCGGCGAAAGAGTCTGTAATCGCATAACGCACACAACGAAAACGGGCGGTCCGAAAGTGGACTGCCCGTTTTTTTGACGAAATATTATCGGCGGAGGATCAGTGTTTCTTGGATTTTTTATCCAGGTACATGAGACTGTCGGCGTCGGTGATGAGTTCGGAGAGCGAGCAGGGTTCCGCGGGATTGTACAGGGTCGTTCCCATGCTTACCGCGAGGCGGTACGGCTTGGCGGATGAAGCGTCCCGGGACTCAAGCGTTGCATGCAGGCGGTTGACCAGGGAGGCGGCGCTTCCTTCGGGTACGTCGAGGGCCAGGACTACGAATTCGTCGCCCCCCAGCCGCGCGACGATATCCGATTCCCTGAATGTGGAACGCAGGACGGACGCCAGTTCCCTCAGCAGTGCGTCTCCTTCGATATGCCCGAATTTGTCGTTCACGTCCTTGAGATCGTCCACATCCATGAAGAGCATCACCACGCTCTTGCCGATGCGTTTCGCGTGTTTCAGTTCCTGGTCGGCAGCGATCATGAAACCGCGTCTGTTGAAAAGCCCGGTGAGTTCGTCGGTCACCAGAAGATTCCGCAGATCGTCTTCCGCATGTTTTTTCGTTGAAATATCGCGAATCATGTACAGAATGATCCCGGGCCCGCTTGCGGATACCGGTATCCGTTTCGCGCTCACCTCGCCCCAGAACGGTTCGCCGTCGAGCCGGAGCATGCG
>JBDKUJ010000224.1:0-1569 GCA_039679665.1 Rectinema sp.
AACAGAGCGGACGCCGGGCTCCCGGGGTCGTCCAGCTCCACGGGAAGCCCACTCTCCGAGAGGGCGGACGCGATTTTCGCCTGGGGAACATGCGGACGCGACAGCCAGCGGATACGCTCGGGCGACAGGCCAAGGGCGGCCAGATCGGGCCAGGAAATCGGTATCTCGGGCACGAAGCTCCCCATGAATCCGTCTTCTTCCCGGTTCGAGAGGGACCATATCCTGAAAAAACCGAGCACATGGTCGATGCGGTACGCGGAATAGAACCTGTCGGCATAGACCAGTCTTTCTTTCCAGAAAGAATAGCCTTCGGCGGCGTGCGCATCCCAGTCGTACAGTGGAAAGCCCCAGTTCTGCCCCGAAGGGGAGTACATGTCCGGCGGCGCACCGGCGCTGCGGTCGGTCCGGAACAGTCCGCGCCGATACCATACATCGGCCGAATCGGCGTTCATGAGGATCGGGATGTCTCCCATCAGGTCGATTGCCATGTCGGCAAGGGCGCGCGAAGCTTCGGCGAACTGTCCTTCGGCGCGCATCTGCAGCCAGGCCCAGAAGCGGCAATCCGAAGCACTGCCGCGATCGGTCCAGAAAAACTCGGCGAATCCCGGTTCCGGGTTCCGGTGGTCTGCCCATTCCCACCATGCCTTTCCCCCGTTTCGTCTTTTCAGTTCGACGAAACAGGCGTAGGGCTTCACCCAAAGTCTCGTTTTGCACCATGCATCGAGCTCGACCGCGGCGCTCACCGACGCGGCGGCATTCCACAAAGCCTTCAGAGCCTCGATTTTACGCGCGTAGATCGCTTCGAAGGCGACACCGTTTCCTTCGCCCGCTTCCGAGTCGATATCGGCGGCGGCACGCAGGGCAGCCTTCGCCGCGACCGAAGGCTCCTTCGCTTCGGGCAAGTCCCGGATCCGGATGTAGAGCGGATGCAAGGCGAAAGCCGACAGGGCGCTGTACGGCGAAGTCTGGGAGCCGGTGTCGTTGACCGGCAAGAGTTGCACGAGGCCGAATCCCCACGCCCTGGCTATTTTCCCCAGGGGGACGAGGTCGGGAAATTCGCCGCAGGGGCCGCCCGAATCGCTTTTGAGCGCCGAAAGAGGCGCCACCAGACCGCAAATATTCCGTGTACCGTTGGCGAATTTCATGCTGTCGTTTCTTCCTTCGCGTCCCGCGACTGCGCTCCGGCCTTCGGTTGCGCACCATCCCGGTGCGTACCATCCCGGGACTGCTGGCCGCCCCACAGAAGCCGTACCGCGGTCCTGATGTCGTCGACCCTCGTCCATTCCTGCGCTTTCGTCTTAGTTCGGGATCCTTTGCCGGCGGCTGCCGATCCACTGGCTGCCGGTTCGTTGGCGGTGGCATCAGCGGTAGCGGCGGCGACTGCGGAACGATTGGCAGATGCGTCGGCGGATTCGCCTGGCAAGCGATCATCGGGTCCGAACACTCTTGTAAAACCCAAAGCCTCGGCCGATCGGGCCCGCCTGCGCATCTGCCGTACCGGCCGTACTTCTCCGGCAAGTGAGAGCTCGCCGGCGAGGGCCGTACCGGAAGGAAGGGCTTCGCCCGACC
>JBDKUJ010000225.1:0-3454 GCA_039679665.1 Rectinema sp.
CCTTCGATTCCCTGACGGAAGAAGAACCGGGAACCCTGTACTGCAATCCGGTCCTTTCGGGACCGGCGAAAGGTGGTTCGAATCGGGCATCGACCCGAACAGGAGGTTTTCCATGAAGAAAATGGTCATCGCAATGCTGATGATCGCGATGGTCGCATTCTGCGCCGCCGCGCAGGGGAAGACGACTCTCAATGTCCTCTATTACATCGACGCTACCCAGGCCGGTTACGACGTCGATCTGGGGATCTGGGCGAAATTCTCCAAGGACAATCCGGACATCACCGTCGTCAAGGAGGAATTGTTCAACGAACCTTTCCACCAGAAAATGCAGGCCTACATAGCATCTGGCAACCTGCCGGATGTCTTCTACATGTGGCCGTCGGGCAGGAGCATGATGATCCACGAGAACAAGCTGGCCAAGGATCTGAATGTCCTTCTCGGCAAGGAGTACCTGTCCAATTTCGTTCCCTCCGCCATTGATCCCAAAAACCAGGGCGGCAATTACATCGCCGAAATCCCGCAGTCCTTCACGTACACTACGACCGTGTATGTGAACAAGAAACTTCTCGCGGACAACGGCTTCGATCTTCCGAAGACCTACGCCGACCTCAAGAAAATGGTGCCCAAGCTCAAGGCGAAAGGCATCCAAGTCATGTCTCTGCCCAACAAGGACCTCTGGCCCATGCAGTCCTGCCTCTTCTCCACGGTGTCGGGACGCCTCGTTGGGGACAAGTTCATCGACGACGTGAAGGCGGGCAAGGCCAAGTTCACCGACCAGGCTTTCGTCGACGCGCTCGAATTCGTCGAGACAATGTACAAGGATGGCGTCCTCGCGAGGGAAGGCAACCAGATCGGTTATGGCGAAGGCCCCGGACTCTTCGCATCCGGCAAGTCCGCTATCTTCGTGGACGGCGACTGGCGCGTCGGAGCTTTCATCACCGACAAGGCTTCGGGCGTCGCGCTCATCACCCCGAAAGCCCAGGAAAGCGATTTCGTGATCACGAACTTCCCCGCCATTCCCGGCGAGAAGAACCCCGGTCTCGTGTCGGCCATCGCGGGCGTCGGCTATGGCGTCTCCGCGACCATTCCCGCCGGTTCGGCCAAGGAAGCCGCCGCGGTGCGCCTGATGAAATACCTCTACTCTCCTGAAGTGCAGAAACTCAGGCTCGAGCAGGGCGCATACATCCCCACGCTCAAGGGAGTGAAGTCGGACAAGGTTGAACCGCTCACCACCAAGCTGGCCGCGTACTACAGCACAATTCCCAAGACTGGCTACGTCCTCGACGGCGTGCTCGATCCGAGCGTGTACAATGTGCTCAACAATGGCCTCCAGGCCCTCGGCCTCGGGACGACCACTCCGCTCGCGGTAGCGTCGGACATGCAGAAAGCGATGGATGCCTGGCGCACAGTCAAGTAAAAAATCAATTCTTTGCGGGTAGACGGTCGGCCGTACGGCTGGCCGTCTACCCGGATTTTCGCGGCTTTCCGGCGAACGCGGACGCCGCCGATGCGGGCTTTTGCAGGTCCGCGTGCATGTGGTGGAAGCGGAGGTTCGGATGAAGGTCGGGAAGGTGGGGATGCGGGAAGAAACCAGGGCCTACTGGATGATGGTGCTCCCCGCTTTCGTCACCTATATCCTGGTGATGGCCTTTCCGATCGTCCTGTCGCTGGTTCTCTCGCTCAGCAATTACAACGGCATGAAAATGTTCGGAGGCCCTCCCTGGAAACTCACGGGCTTCCAGCAGTACGCCAAGGTTCTTTCGGATCCTTTTTTCTGGAGCGCCCTCAAAAACAATCTGTATATCGTTCTCGTATCCGTGTTCGGGCAGCTTCCTCTCGGTTTCCTGTTCGCCTACATCATTTATCGAAAGCTGGTCAAGTGGCCCGACTTCTGGCAGGGCATCCTCTATCTCCCGAGCGTCATTTCCATCATTGTCGTAGGCCTCCTCTGGCAGACGATTTTTTCGCCGTCCGGCCCCTTGAGCGAATTCATGAACAACATGATCAGGGGGAATTTCACCGAAAAGCTGAATGCGATTTTCTCCCAGGCGGGCGGTTTCAATATCACCGACGGAGTGGTCGCCAAAGTTCTCGATCTCGGCGGGCCTGCCGGCGCCGCCATGTTTTCGGATCCTGCGGCCGAGCTGAAGGACCTCATGTTGAGCTACCCATCGGATCAGCTGGGACAGCTCATACACGATCTCACCAATCTTTTTTGTCCGGTATGGAGCCCCGATTTCCTGAACAGGAAGGAAACGGCCATGATTCCGGTCCTTTTCGTAATTCTCTGGCTTTACACGGGTACCTACCTGATCATGTTTCTCGCCAATATGCAGAAAATCGACCCGCAGATAATCGAGTCCGCGCGGATCGACGGAGCCAACGAGGGGCAGGTGGCTCGCCACATCATTCTTCCGGCCCTCTCGGGCACTGTCGTGAATTCAGCCATTCTCGCCATTTCCGGTTCATTGTCAAGTTTCGCGCTCGTCTTCGCCATGACGGGAGGCGGTCCTTCGAGGATCACGGAAATACTGTCAATATACATGTACAACGCCGCCTTCCTGGGTAGGCCCGATTTTCCGCTCGCCAATGCCATCGCCCTCATAATGGTGGCCATAAGTTTCGCTCTCATCGCCCTGACCAAAGTCGTCGAGAAACGCTTTGGCGGAAAGGAGTGACAGACCATGTCAGAACATAGCGGAACCGGTCTGTCGGGCAAAATCGGCGCGGCCGTGGCGAAGGGATGCGCTTATATCGTGATGAGTCTTTTCGCCATCATGACGGTCTACCCCATTTTCTGGCTCGTGATGAACGCGTTCAAACCGACGCGCGAGTTCCAGATAAATCGCATCGGATTTCCCCAAAATCCCACTCTGGACAATTTCTCGGGGGCATGGGAACTCGGCGAATTCGCCAAGTTGCTGCCGAACTCCATCATATATACGGTCGGTGCGACCGTCGGGATCATTTTCCTTTCCGTGCTGGCCGGTTTCGCGTTCGCCAAAATCAAGTCCAGGGCGACCAAACCGATCTACGGAAGTTTCCTGATCGGAATACTTCTGACCGTCCAGACCCTCATGATTCCGCTCTTTCTCGAAGTATCCCTTCTCGGGATATACAACACGAGATTTGCGGTTCTCCTTGTCTACATAGGATCGGGGCTTCCGATGGGAATCTATCTGTCCACCGAATTCATCAAAGCCATTCCTTCGGCCCTGGTGGAGTCGGCGCGGATCGATGGGGCGGGTTATTTCCGGATTTTCCGCGACATCATATTTCCCATGACCGTGCCAGTGGCTACCACGCTCGCCATACTCAACATTACCGGAATCTGGAACGAATTCGCCCTCATCAATATCCTCGTGTCGAAGACAAGCCTGAAGTCGATGCCCCTCGGCATGTTCCGTTTTTCCGGTTCGCTTTCCAGCGACTACGGGAAACAGTTCGCGGCGCT
>JBDKUJ010000226.1:0-5116 GCA_039679665.1 Rectinema sp.
AAAAGCCTCAACTAAAGGCCGGAAAGCCTTCGGGCCTTGACCCTCCCGCAGGGGGCGACTACTCTGATACGGATAAAGAACAGGTTCAGAGTAGTCCTCCGCTGCTGGAGGAACACAAAGCCCGGGAGGCCTCAATGCCCGAAACCAAAGTCCTTGTAAATCTGTCCAACCGCCACATCCATCTGTCTCGAGCCGATGTCGATACGCTCTACGGCTCCGGCTACCAGCTCACCAAGACCAAGGATCTCATCCAGCCCGGGCAGTTCGCCTGCGCCGAAGTTCTGACCATCAAGGGCCCCAAGGGCGCCATCGAAGGCGTCCGCATTCTCGGGCCGGAGCGCAAGGAAACCCAGTGCGAAATCCTGGCCTCCGACGTGTTCAAGCTCGGCGTGCCCGGCATTCCCACCCGCGAGTCGGGCCAGCTCGACGGTTCCTTCCCCTTCGAAATCGTCGGCCCGAAGGGTTCGCTCAAGAAAGAACGCGGACTTATCATCGCCAAACGCCATATCCATTTCGACCTTCCGGCCGCCGGGCGTTTCGGCGTGGTCGACAAGCAGAAAGTAGCTCTGAAAGTGGGCGGAGAGCGCGGCGCCATCTTTCTCGATGTGATCTGCCGCGTACATCAGACCTATGCCCTCGAATGCCATCTTGATTTCGACGAAGGCAACGCGACCGGCATCGCTTCGGGCGCCTCGGGCGAAATCGTAACTCTTTGAGCGTTTCGGAGCCAGCCATGAGCAAAATCATTCTCAAGGCCCAGGATCTGGACGGGTTCCTCACCCCCGGCGACAATGGCAATCTGGCGAAAATGGACGCGCTGTACCGGCAGGCGATGCTTTCGTTCAACATTCTGTCGACTACGAAGTCGGACCGTGAACGCCACCGGGAGGAAGAGACTCTCATCGAACTCTACAATTCGATGGGAAGCCTTATGCAGGAAATCTGTTCCGCCGAGCCGCGCATCCAGGTCTATTCGTTCGCCACGCCTCAGGGAAACCACGGCGAAGCTTCGCGACTCATCGCCAAGCTTCGTGACGTCGCCACGGGACGCAACGAATTCGTCTATTACATCCAGCGCGCCTTCGAACTCCTGTTCAATCTCGCCTACGGCGGAGCGGGTTCGAGCAACAAGAATTACCTCATCGTCAAGACGCCGGTGGACAACCCGGTCCAGAACTATGCGGTGCACAAGATTCCCAACATCGACGCGCAGATCGAAAATACGGTGATGTGTGTCATGCTCCGCGGCGCGCTGCTGCCTTCGATGATCATGTCCAAGGAAATCCAGGAGTATTCTTCGACCGGTTATGTCACGCCTTTCGCCCTCTTCAAGATCAAGCGGGACGACACCAAAAGCGAACATACGATGGAGTACATTCTGGATCTCGACAGGTCCTATTTCCGCCTCGAGGATCTCGACGGCAAGGATCTCCTTTTCGCCGATCCGATGAACGCGACCGGCGGCTCCCTGGTCACCGTGGTGAAATACCTCATGGATCAGGGCGTCAAACCGGCTTCGGTCAAGTTCTTCAACGTGATTTCGGCGCTCAAGGGGTCGCTCAGAATCTTGCGCGCCATCGACAACGTGACGATGTATACGCTCTGGATGGACCCGGTGCTCAACGACAAGGCGTACATCATGCCGGGTCTGGGCGACGCCGGCGACCGCATCAACGGCCGCGACGAGGACGAGTATCCGCGCGACATGCTCCGTCTGGTGGCGGACTACGGTACCAACATCACGGGCCTGTACCGGAACCAGCTCCGGATTATCGAAAATACGGTCCTGCACAGGTGAGTTCTTTGCCCGCCGCTCCTGCGATGCCCGCGGCAACCGCGATGCCTGTAACGCCCGCCGGCACTCAGCCGGCGGGCGTCCTCCTTTTCTGCGGTACCGATATTTTCCTGCCTGCGCCGCCCGGCGGGACTGCGGGCGGGGCATTCGGGGGGATATCCGGCGGCGCGTCAAGCGTAGTGCCGGGAGGAACGCCGGGGCTCGCTTTCGAGGTGTTTCCCGCGCTTCCGGCGGAACGGGCGCGCGCATTCGAATTCGACGGCGCCCTGTGGTCGGCCCTTTCCCTGGACGAAGAAGAAGCCGTGTCGCTTCCCGGCGGCGCTTTCCGCATGCCCGTGCGCCTGGCTCTGGCCGAGTTCGCCGAACCGGAGTCGCGACTTATCCTGAAAGGCCTTGCGCTTGCGAATTGGACCAGGACGGCCAATTTCTGCGGTGCATGCGGCGCCCCTCTCCTGGACGGCTCCGGTACCGACTCCGGCGGCCGCGTCTGCAGTTCATGCCGCCGGCCTTATTTTCCGCGCATCTCTCCGGCAGTCATCGTGCTCATAAAAAAGGGCGAACAGGTTCTCCTCGCTCATAACGCAAAATTCCCACCCGACCGCTTCGGGCTGATCGCCGGCTTCGTGGAAGTGGGCGAGACGCTGGAAGAGACAGTCCGCCGCGAAGTACGCGAAGAGGCCGGTATCGAAGTGCGGAATCTTCGCTATCTGCGCTCCCAGCCATGGCCGTTCCCGGATTCCCTGATGCTGGCGTTCGAAGCCGACTATGCTTCGGGCGAGGCGAGGCCCGACGGCGAGGAAATCACCGAACTAAGGTGGTGCGGCCGCGATAGCATGCCTGACCTGCCTCCTCCGGGCAGCGTGGCGCGCTCCCTTATCGACGGCTTTTTCGGCGAAATCGGGTCTAACGCGACCTGAGTTCCCGCAATCTTTTGCGGTCCAGGATACGGATCGTCCTTCCCTCGAACGAAATCAGCTTTTTGTCGCGCATGGCGATGAGTTCGCGCGACAGACTGGGCCTGGCCACGCCGAAGAGCTCGGCCAGCCTTTCCTTGCTCGATTCGAGGTGGACTTCGTCCGACCCGGCAAGCTCTGCGCGCCGGAGGAGCCAGTCGGCGAGACGTTCGCGGAGTGTGGCGAACTGGACGGCCCGATGCCGTTCCGCCAGGAAGCCCATGCGCATACCCATGTCGGACAGCAGCGCTTCGAGCACAGGCTTATGGAGCATGCACAGGGTGAGCACCGCATCCCTGGGCAGAGAGACAACCCTGCACATTTCTTTGGCGCTCACCGTGACGGGCAGAACGCCCTTCGGCGAGAAAAGGATACCTGTGGCGATAGCTTCAACCGCACGGAAGCTTTCGACGAGGACTGTCTTGCCTTCGTCGCTGGTCATTTCGGCCTTGGCCGATCCTTCGATGAGAATGCGCAGGGAATCGTAACGGCATCCTCCGAGGAGCATGATCGACCCCGCAGGGTAGGTTTTGGTATCGTGCGGCAACCTGGCAAGGCTTTTCGCCAGTTCGACGGGGTCCATTCCCGAAAAAAGGGGGCAGGTACAGAGCCGGGCAAGATCGCGACCTTCCATATTTCCGATGATGCCCTCGCCCGGCCGCATGGGCAAGTGCCGCACAGGCAAGTGCGGCATGGCAAGATGAGCGTACTATGTTTACAAAAATGGCTGTGGTTGTCAGGTTGTCGCCGTGGGGGTAGAATTCGCGGCAAGGAGTCCACCATGGAGTTTTCCTGGAAGATCGTGATCGATGCGGGGCTTATTTCCGCAGCCCTTCTCCTTGCCACCGTTCTGCGCTCCAAAGTGAGGTTCTTCCAGAAATACCTCATTCCCAACGCGCTCACGGCCGGTTTTATCCTCCTTCCCCTGTACAACTATTTCATGCCCTCCATCGGATACTCGGCCAACAAGCTGGGTGAACTCGTGTACCATCTTTTGAACATTTCGTTCATATCCATGTCCCTGCGTTCCTCCCCGCCCAAGGCCAAGGGGCATTCGGGCGGCGGTGTCCTCGGCATGTCGACGGGGATTCTGATGGGTTATGCGACCCAGGCGCTTCTCGGGTTGGGGCTCACGCTATTCTTCCTGCCGAAAATCCACCCGGCCTTCGGACTTCACCTGCCGCTGGGCTTCGCGCTCGGACCGGGACAGGCCTACGCGATCGGCAAGGGCTGGGAAAGCATGGGCTTCGAGGGCGGCGCGACAGTCGGCCTCACTTTCGCCGCACTCGGCTACCTGTGGGCCTGCTTCGGCGGCGTGATCCTCATCAACATGGGATTGCGCAAAGGCTGGCTGAAGGGCGAGGGCCTCACGGCGCTGAAGGATAAGGGAATCCTGACGGGCATCATTCCCGAGGGAAAGGAAAAACCGGCGAGCGGCAGGCTCACCACGGACACCGAAGCCATCGATTCCCTCAGCTTCCATATCGCGATGGTCGTCGTGACATACTTCCTGTCCTTCCTGCTCCTCAAAGGCGTGAGTTTCCTGCTTGCCTTCCTCGGCAAAACGGGCAACGAACTCGCCACCAACCTCTGGGGCATCAACTTTATCTTCTCGTCGCTCACCGCCATTCTCGTGCGCAAGGTCATGGATGCCCTGCATCTGGGGCGAGTCATGGACGACGACACCCTGAACCGGATTTCCGGTTTCTCCGTGGACTACATGCTGGCGGGCGCCATCGCCGCCATCTCGCTCGCCTTCGTCGGGCAGTATTGGTTCCCGATCATCCTCATGTCGACGCTCTGCGGCCTCATGGTGTTTTACACGGTTCCCTGGATGAGTTCGCGAATGTTCAAGGATTACAAATTCGAGCGGATGCTGATGCTGTACGGCGTTTCGACGGGTACGCTTTCCACCGGCCTGGCGCTCCTGCGGGTGATGGATCCGGAGTTCAAGAGCAAAGTCGCATCCGACTATATGGTTTCGGCGGGGCTGACTTTTGCGCTGGCGGTTCCCTTCATCCTGTCGATCAACCTGCCGGCGAAAGCCTACCAGACGGGCGACATGTCATATTACTGGATGATGATAGGAGTCGCGGGCGCATATCTGCTCTACGTTCTCGGAAGTTACGTGTTTCTGGCCAGGAAAAAGAGTTTTGCGAAACCCGGCCAGTTCTGGTATACGGAGTAATCCGGTATCCGGTGTCCGGAATAAACAGAGCAAGCCCTTACATCAGGACGGATCCTCGAATGAGGGGGTCCGTCCTGCGTGTTCGCGATGCAAGTCGGCCAATATGTCGAGCGCGACCGCCCATTTTCTGCCCGAAGTGAATTTTTCGGCGAATCGGACGCGATATACGGCCATACCTAC
>JBDKUJ010000227.1:0-2804 GCA_039679665.1 Rectinema sp.
CAGGGATTCTTTGGCCCCTTCGCCGCCGGGCTCCTTTTCTGGACGGCTGCGATCATACTTCTCGTGTTCCAGTATTTTTTCCCGCTCCAGGCCCGCTTCGGCGGCGGATTCCGAAAAAATGCGCGAAAATCGGCCACTTTGTTCATGGACAATCCAGGATTCTCGATTTTCCTGCTTTTCTATAATGCGGTCAGCCTGGTACTTTCGATTCTGCTTGCGTTTCTTGTGCCGGGACTGGCCGGGATCGCGGTCGCCCAGGCCGATGCGGTCAAACTTCGGATCAGAAAATATGACTGGCTCGACGCCAACCCGGACGCGAATCGAAAGGCCGTGCCTTGGGGCGAACTGCTTGAAGAAGAACGCGAACTCGTGGGAGAAAGGTCGCTTAAAGGCATGATTTTCCCTTGGAAGGAAGGCAAATGAAAGATACTTCCCGCAGAAAGCCCGGTTCCAGGCCTCCCGCCAGACCCGCTCCTCTCTCATCGGTTTCCGCTGCGGCTTCTGTCGCGACTTCCGTCGCGGCGACCGGATCGACCGGTAGCGTTTCGCTCCCCTCGCAGGCGTCCATACATGCCGCCAAGGCCCGCGCAGCCCTGGCGACCATAGGCTATATCGCTTTGCCCGGGCAGATCGCCAGGGAGTTCGGCGGTTTTACGCTCGAGGCCGGCGTCCCTCTGCCCGTGCAGATCCAGCCCGGCGAAAAGGGTTTCGATCTTTCGAAACTCAGTGCCGAGGCGATCGTGACGGGGATGCTTCGCGTACTCGCCTGGAATCCGTCGGACGGAAACGCCGACTACTACCGGCGCTTCATCAAAGCGGTCAAACCAGGACTCCTCGAGGAGCTTTCGGCCGCCGGCGTGCAGAAAGCGCAGGCCAAGGAATGGGAAGTGGCGGAGGAAATTTTCCTCGCCCTCGCAGGCCTCCATCCTGAAAGGCCCGAACCCCTGCTGGATCTCGCTTTCCTGTACGAAGAGCGATCGGCGCTCCTGACGCAGGAAGCGCGCGAAGACGAAGCGGAAAACGAAGACGAAGCCGCCCATTCGATCTATCGGCGCCTGCTCGCCGAGGAACCGCCTTTTCCCCTGGCTTTCTATCACGCGGCCCTCTTTTTCCTGAAACGCCGGAATTTCGACAGGGCGGTATCCCTCCTCACTACCTATGTCGGGATGGACGACGACGAAGCCAGGATCGGACGTGCCCGCGAAGTGCTGAAAAAGCTCAATGAATCGGGATACCTCGATACCCTGTTCAAGGAAGCATACGATTTTATCCGCATGGGAGAAGAGGAACGCGGCCTCGAAAAAGCCCGCGAGTTTACCGAACGCTATCCGGCGGTCTGGAACGGCTGGTTCCTCGTCGGCTGGGCCTGCCGCCGTCTCGAACGCTGGGAAGAGGGCAGGGAAGCATTCCTGAAAGCGGTCAGTCTGGGTGCGGACGAAGCCGACACCTTCAACGAACTGTCGATCTGCCAGACCGAGCTGGGCGATTTGACGGGCGCGCGCCGCAGTCTCGAACGCGCGCTCCGCGCCGAGCCCGAGAATGTGAAGATAATGGCCAATCTCGGCGCTCTTTCTTTCAGGCAGGGCAGGAAGGGCGAGGCGGCGGGCTTTTTCCGTTCTGCGCTCGACCTGGATCCCGATGACGCAGTCGCGGCCGAATGGCTCAAGCGGCTGGAGTCCGAAGGCGGGGAATGAAAGACGGGCAGAAGGCCGCGAAAGTGGCCTCTGAAGCTCGGGCGCTCGCCGCGAGAAGCTCTCCTCCCGATGCCGCGGAATTCCGGGCCGATCTCGAAGCCGCTCTGGCCGCGCTCGATTCGGAACCCGCCGCCCTGCGCCCTCCCGACAGGAAGGGAAGGCCGGGCGGTCTCGTCTGTCTTCCCCGGCTGCCCACGCTGATCGTGCCCGATCTGCATGCCCGCGGTCAGCTTCTTGCCACTCTCCTCGACGCGAAGCTTCCGGGCTCCGGCGCCGCCAGAGTCGCGGATTTGCTGGCCGCGGGCGAACTCGTCCTTCTCTGCCTGGGAGATATCCTCCATTCCGAAGGCCCGCAAGCCGCGGTCCGCTGGGCTCAGGCGGCCGAGGGCTTCGTCCAGGGCTATTCGGGCGGCGAGGAAAACCCGGCGATGGATCTCGAAATGTCGCTTGCGCTTTCCTGCCTGCAAATCGTCTTTCGCCTGAAAGCGGCATTTCCCCGGCATGTTCACTGTTTGAAAGGAAATCACGACAATCTCGGGAATATCGAGGGAAACGGCGATTTCAGTTTCAGGAAATATGCGATGGAAGGAGCCATGTCGGCGGCATGGTTTTCCGAGCGTTACGGGAGGGAACTTCTGGAACGCGTGCGGGAGTACGAGCTGGCTCTTCCCGTCGCAGCCTGCGGCGAAGATTTCTGCGCGAGCCACGCCGAGCCGGCCTTTGCCGTCGATACGGAATCCCTCGTTTCTTACCGGGACAGGCCGGACATCGTAGCCGCGCTCATCTGGACCGACAACGACGAGGCCGAAGCAGACTCGGTGCGTGACAGTCTGGAAAATCTTCTCGGTCCCGGGCGCGCCGACGCGTTGTGGTTTTCCGGGCATCGCTATGTCCATGGCGGCGTGGGATTGCGTGCGCAGGGGAGGCTCGTCCAGCTGCATGACCCCACCGAAAACCGCGCGCTCCTGCTGCGCCCCGCGGCACGGCGCGGCGGAAAAAGTCCCGCTTTCGATATCGAGTTGATCCGTCTGGCCGCACCGGGGGTCCGGAAAGGCGGTCTTGTTTCCGAATCGCTCCATATTGACCCCGCGGGGTCCGGCGACTAGTATC
>JBDKUJ010000228.1:0-4527 GCA_039679665.1 Rectinema sp.
GATCGGAATGATCGCGACGACGCGGCAAAGCGCGGAAACGAAGTTTGACTTCGGCCGGATTACATTTTTAATGCCCATTTTTCACCTCTGTCTGCAACGCGGCAGCGATACACCGAAGATAAAAAAAAGTATAGGTCTGCACTTTCGGGGCGTCAACGCGAAACCCCGGCACCTGAAAGCCCTAAAAGCCCTGAAAGCGCCACTTAATCTGTGCTGCCTATATGCCCGCGTATATACTGCCTGTATGCCACTTATATAGTGTAGCGCGCTTTATATGCGAATCCCCAATCGGTGCGGCGCGTTGGAGACGATGCCCAGACAACCGAGTGCGATGAGGCGCGCGGCTTCGGCGCTTTCGTCTACGGTCCAGGCCGCGATGGGGCGGGGCGCCGGCAGACCCAGCGCTTTTCTCAGGGAGGCTCGCGCACGCGAAGGGTGGCGCTGGACCAGGACATGTTCCGGTTTGAGGTAGTCGGTATCTCCCAGCCAGCGTCCTTCGCCGTGGCGCAGGTATGCGTACAGTTCGGCCGAACGGGACCAGATGATGGCCGTGGGGACGCGGGGCGAAATCGCCTTGAAGCGCTTGAGTGAAAGCGGGTTGAACGAGGACACGGCGCAGCGTTCTTCCAGTCCCGCGTCGTGGATGCAGGCAGCCACCGCCGATTCGAGCGCTCCACCCGAGACGGCGCGCGTTTTCAGCTCGATATCGTAATAGAACGAAGCGCCGAATTCCTCGAACAGATCCCGCAGCTGCGGGATGCGTTCCTTCGATCGCGCGGGGTTTTTCCAGGAGCCCGCGTCGAGGGAAGCGAGGGTTGCCCAGTCGCACTCCTCGATCCGGAATTCCGGCTCCGGGGCGCCGGAAGTTCCCGTAGCACGCGCGGTCCTGCGGGTGGAATCGTCGTGAATCACGGCGAGCCTGCCGTCGCGGGTGAGATGCACATCCAATTCGATGCCGGGTATGCCCGCCGCACGGGCCGCCCCGAAGGAAGCCATGGTGTTTTCGGGCTCCTCGCTCGAAAGGCCTCTGTGGGCGAAGACGAGAGGGCGCTTTTCGTCGGGGAACGGAATGAGGCGCATTTTTCAGTGATCCATGCCCATTTTTCTTTTGAGCGCGGCCAGGGCGTCTTCGCCGGGCGTCGCAGTGGGTGTGGCCGCCGGAGAACCACCCGCAGCCTGAGCGCCTGAGTTCAGGGCGGCCAGCTCGCGCTCGAGGCGGGCTTTGTCGGGATCGAGCAATTCCCCCGTGAGAAGCTGCAATTCCGCGAGCAGCCTGTCCGGATCGATGCTGCGTTCCTTGGCGGCGATACCGGGAAGCGCTTCTTTCAGGCGGCTGATATCGCTACGGATTTCGGCAAGCGACTCTTCGATCGATCCGATTTTCGCGGTAATTTCGGCGGCCCTGGCACGGGCGGCCCCGGCGAGTTCGGCCATGCCTTTCGCTTCGGCGAGACTGGTGCGCTGCGTCCAGAGTCCGAGTTCCGCGCGAAGCGTGTTTATATCTTTCTCATGACGCTTGAGGTCGGTGGTGCAGGCAAAAAGCAGATTCCTCGCTCCCTGCAGGTCGAGGCCGGAAAGCTCACGTAAATCCATGCTGTACTCCTGACCTTTTACTGGCCCGGCTATTGAAAAACTATTGGAGTGTCTGGAATGGGCCGCTACGGCTAAGCCCATTCCAGACTAAGCGAGTTCTTTTCAATTGCCGGGTCAGTAGTATACCCCATCGCCTTCTTGAAGGAAGTGCCCGGACCGGATATCGTCCTCTACACCGATGGCAAGAAGCTACCTCGATCCGCCCGTTCCCATTGCCGCACCCGCCACCTCCTCGGGAAGAGGGGCTCTCGCCGTGATCCGTGCATCGGGCAGGGGCTCGATAGAACTCGCGGCCAAATGCTTTTCGCGTCCGGCGGAACTGAATGAAGCGGAAGGCTATCGCCTCCTTCACGGTTTTCTGCTCGACCCCGCGAGCGGCCGACGCATCGATGAAGTCCTCGTTTCCGTGTTCCGCGCGCCGCATTCCTTCACGGGAGAGGACGGCGTCGAAATATCCTGCCACGGATCGCAGGCGGTGGTGAGACTTGCGCTGTCCGCTCTCGAAACGGCGGGTTTCGCGCCCGCCCTGCCGGGCGAATTTACGTTCCGCGCATTCCTGAACGGTAAAACCGATCTCGTCGGCGCCGAAGCGGTGAACGAACTCGCTTCGGCCGGGTCGGAAGCCGCCCGCGCCGAGGCTCTCAAGCGCCTTTCCGGAACCCTGTCGCGCAAACTTGCGCGTCTGCGCTCCTCGCTGGTCGATCTTCTGGCCGAAATCGAAGCGAACCTCGATTACCCCGAAGACGAGGGACCGGACGCGGACATTTCCCTGCCAGGCCGGGTCGGGGCGCTTTCCGGCGAGTTGCGCGCCCTCGCGGCGGGCTTTGCGTCGGGCCGGTTGAGACAGGAAGGGGCTCTCGTCGTCGTTTCAGGCAGACCGAATGCGGGGAAATCGAGTCTTTTCAACCTCCTGTTGCGGGAGGAACGCGCGATCGTCAGTCCCGAGCCGGGCACCACGCGCGACTGGCTCGAATCATGGATCGAACTCGACGGCATCGCACTGCGTCTCGTCGATACGGCAGGCTTGCGCGACGCGGACTCGCCCGTCGAATCCGCCGGCGTCGAACGGAGCCGGGATCTGGCAAGACGGGCCGATATCGTTCTGTATCTCGTGGACGGCCGCGCGGGCCTCCGGGCGGAGGATGAAACCTTCCTCGAAACGCATCCCGCATCCTTGCGCCTCTGGAACAAGATCGATCTCCCCGACTGTCTCCTCGTCCCGCCCGGCTGGATCGGCTTGAGCGCTTCGAACGGTTCGGGCCTTACCGAACTCGAAGCGGCGGCGCGCAGAGCGCTGGAAGCAGTCGCGTCGCCATCCGGTGCGACCGGCGCGACCGGTGCGGCTGACGAAGCGGAAGTCCTCGTAGCTTCGGCGAGACAAAAGCGCCTGCTCGATCTATGCGTCGAGTCGCTGGATGCCGCCGCGCAAAGCTTCGCTGCGGGCGCTTCGCTCGATTCGGTCGCGGTGCACTTGCGCGAGGCGGCCGCGAGGCTCGGCGAAATTGCCGGCGACATAGCGGGCGAAGAAGTTTTCGAACGCATATTCGGCTCTTTCTGTCTGGGCAAGTGAGGTAGCATGGGCGATTTCGACGCGATCGTCGTCGGCGGAGGGCACGCCGGCATTGAAGCCGCGCTGGCTCTTGCGAGGCTTGGTGCGCACACGCTCATGGTGACGCAGAATCCCGACGCGATCGGACGCATGTCCTGCAATCCGGCCATCGGAGGGCTCGCCAAGGGCAACCTGGTGCGGGAAATAGACGCACTGGGCGGCCAGATGGCGCTCTTGACCGAATCCTCGGCCCTGCAGACCCGCATGCTCAACCGTTCTCGCGGACCGGCCGTGCAGGCGCCGCGCGCCCAGGCCGACAAAGCCCTTTATTCGACTCTCGCGCGCCGCTGTCTCGAAGGGCAGCCCGGTCTTTCCATTCTCATGGACACGGTGACCGATTTTCTGGTCGACGCATCCGGTAGGAAAATCGAAGGCGTCCTGACGGAAAGAGGTTCCCGAATCGGAGCCCACGCCGTCGTTCTGACTACGGGCACTTTTATGGACGGGCGACTGTTCATAGGCGAATGGCGCGCTCCGGGCGGCAGGCTCGGCGAACCGGCGGCGATGGGCTTGGGCGATGCCCTCCGGCGGCGCGGATTTTCTGTCGGTCGAATGAAAACGGGCACGCCGGCGCGCATCAAGGCTTCCGGCGTCGATTTTTCCGTGCTGGAGGAACAGCGCGGCGATCGGGAATCCGTGCGCTTTTCCTTTCTGGGCGGGGCGCCTGCAAGGCCCGACCTGTCCTGCTGGATTGCGTGGACCAATGAGGACACCCACGCCGCGATACGCGCAGGCCTCGACCGGTCGCCCCTGTATTCCGGCGCGATAACCGGCAAAGGCCCGCGCTACTGCCCCTCGATCGAAGACAAAGTAGTGCGCTTCCCCGAAAGGGACAGGCATCAGGTTTTTCTGGAACCGGAGGGCGAGTCCACCGACGAACTCTATCTCAACGGGCTTTCGACCTCGCTCCCCGAGGATGTGCAGCAGGCTTTCATCGCGACGATTCCCGGCCTCGGGCAGGCCGAGATCGTACGGCCCGGCTACGCGGTCGAATACGACTATCTCGATCCGTCATTTCTCTATTTGTCCCTGGAATCCAAACTGCTGTCGGGGCTTTTCGTCGCCGGGCAGACGAACGGTACTTCAGGCTACGAAGAAGCCGCGGCACAGGGGCTGATGGCGGGGATCAATGCAGCGCGCATGCTTCGTGGGGAGCCGCCCCTCATTCTCGGCAGGGGCGAAGCCTATATCGGCGTCCTGATCGACGATCTGGTCACGCTCGCTCCCAAGGAGCCGTACCGCATGTTCACGAGCAGGGCGGAGCGTCGCCTCTCCCTGCGCCAGGATTCGGCCGATATCCGCCTTACCCGCTATGCGTCGGAAAT
>JBDKUJ010000229.1:0-3438 GCA_039679665.1 Rectinema sp.
CGGGGAAGAGCCTCAGGAAATGGGCGAGCACGAAACGTCCCATCATCCGCCTGCGGTAATCGGCCGATCCGCGAACGTCGCCGATGGGGGATATTTCCCCTTCCGCGGTAGCGGCGACGGCTCGCGCGAGAGCGGCCAGCGCGGGAGCGTCCGTATCGATACGGGTTCCCTCCAGCAGACTGGAAGCTTTTTCGAGAAGACGGGGCACGGGAGCGACGCCGCCTGCGGAGAGGCGTGCATCTTTCATCACGCCGTTCGAGACTCTGAAGGCGAGGGCGGTATTGATGGCGGCGATATCGAGATGGCTTCGCTTGGCCGCTTTTTCGAACGAAAAGCGCAACGGATTCGCGTCGTCCTGGCCCAGCGGTACGAAAATTCTCCTGATCGCTTCGCCCGGGTGGAGTTCGGTCTTTTTGTAGTCGAGGAAGAAATCGCACAACGCGACTACTCGCGGTGCATAGGGCCGGCCACGGGCAGAGTCACGGGATTGGACAGGGACTTGGCCGGCAGGGGCTTGGTCAGGGGACAGGGCGACTATTTCCAGTGTCGTGCCGAGCGCCATGAACATGGACGTCAAGTCGCCCACGGGTGAGGCATTGGCGATATTGCCGCCGAGCGTGGCCAGATTCCGTATGAGCGTACTCGCGAACGCGTGTTCAAAGGGCATGAGGCCTGGCAGGCTCGCGCGCACGGTGGGCGAGGCGAAGAATTCGGACACGCGCAACGCGCCGCCGAGTTCGAGTCTCCTGTCTCCGTTCCGGACGCCGATCGCGATGCCCGAAAAGCCGGGCAGGGAGCGCAGGAGGATGGGCGAAAAACCAGGCTCCGGATCGGGATTCCGCACGTACCAATCCGTACCGCCGCCTAAGGCGACGCTCGGTCCCGTCGGGGCAGAGTCGCCGGTCGGAGCGGTTCCATCGGTCAGGGCGGTTCCGCCGGTCGGGACAGCCCCGCAGACCATATCCGGCGCGATCGAAGCGCGGCCTTTTATTTCTTCCAGGAATGCCTTGACTGAAGCGGGCAGGACACCGAGGCGTACCAATGCCTCGAGCCTTGGTCTGGACAAGGAAGGGAGCCCCGCGAATTCGCGTACAAGTCGACTTGCGGCACGCCTGATGGATCCGTACCCGGTACAGCGGCAGAGGTTGCCGTCGACGGCGGTCATGGCGCCGGCCAGATCGGGAGTGGCGTCCGGATTCGCCAGCCAGGCAGTCAATGCGATCACGAAACCCGGTGAGCAGAAGCCGCATTGACTGGCGTTTTCTTCCAGAAAAGCCCTCATGACGGGCGTGAGGCCGTCGCGCCGTCCCGAACAAAGGCCTTCAATGGTGATGAGGTGACAGCCCCTGAGTTCGCCCAGGGCGAGGAGACAGGAGGGGAGCGCCCGATAGCGCGCGCCTCCGCCGTCACGGTCCGCTTCGCCTACGAGCACGGCGCAGGCGCCGCAATCGCCTTCGCGACAGCCTTCCTTGGTGCCGGACAGAACCGCATCCTTCCTGAGAAAATCCAGCACCGGCGTGCCCGGCGCGAGCGTAGTATTCACCGGTTCATCATTGAGCCGGAATTTGATCGTAGAGTCCATTTCTGCCTTCCCGTTAGGGTTCAACAGTGTACACCGGGTTTTCCGGAGGAGCAAGAATGATCAGTCTCCTCTCGGGCCTGCAGTTCCACTCAGACGTACAGGTCCACCGGTTCGAAGCGCTCGACGTCGATCAGTCCGCGATCGGTGATCTTGAGCTTGGGTATCACCGGCAGGGCCATGAAGGAGAGCGTCATCAGCGGCGATGGATTGGACAGCCCCTCGCGGCGGAACAGCTCCTCGAACCGGCGGAGGCGTTCGATGACGAAATCGGCGTCCCTGTCCGACATGAGGCCGGCGACGGGAAGGGGAAGGTCGAGAATCACTTCGTCACCCACGGCGAATACGAGGCCGCCCTTCATTTTGTTCAGATGTCGGGCCGCCTTGAAAATCGACTGGTCGTCGACGCCCGCCACGATCATGTTGTGCGAATCGTGGCTCACCGTACCGCCTATGGCGCCGCGCTTCAGGCCGAGACCCTTGATGAAACCCTTGCCGATATTGCCCGTGCCTGCATGGCGTTCGATCACGAAAATCTTGACCAGGTCGCGCACAGTGTCCGATACGCAGTATCCGTTTTCGGTCGCGGGGGCGGCGACGAGATTGCCGGTGATGATGGATTCAGGGTGCGCTTCGATGACGCGGATATTCCTGCCCCTGTCGGGAATGCGGAAATCGTCCGCGGTGAGCCATTTGATATTGACCGAATCGCGCAGCGACACTGAATGCGGATTGATGCGGCATTCGAGGGAACCGTCCGAAGCGACGATCTTGCCGGCCTTGAATACTATCTCGGCCCGGAAATCGCGCATCGAGGAGAAAACCACGAAATCCGCCCTGTAGCCCGGCGCCGCCGCGCCCGTACCCGGAATTCCGAACCAGCGCGCCGCGTTGAGACTCGCCATCCGGAAGGCTTCCACGGGCTCGATACCGCCCGACAGGAGAAGACGCAGGGCGTAGTCCATGTGCCCCTCATCCTTCAGATCGTTGGGATGGCGATCGTCCGAGCAGATCATGAAGCGGTCGGCGGTTCGCGGCGTCACCGCGCCGAGGAGGTGCGACAGATCCTTGGCGGTCGAGCCTTCGCGGAGCATGACGTACATGCCTTTGGCCACTTTTTCCATGGCTTCTTCGGGTCGTGTGCATTCATGGTCCGAACCGATGCCCGCGGCGATGTAGGCCGACAGAGCGCCTCCGGACAGGCCGGGAGCGTGTCCGTCGACGGCTTTTCCGGCATCCTTGAAAAGGGCGATCTTGTCGAGAAGCCGGGGGTCTTTGGCCAGAACGGCGGGGTAATTCATCACTTCGCCCAGGCCCAGCACTCTGGGATCGCGCAGGAAGGGGTACATGTCGGAGGCGAAGAGGGTGGCGCCGGCGGAGTCGAAATCGGTGGCGGGCACGCAGGAAGGAACCATGAAAAACACGTCGAGAGGCAAGTCCGCCGAAGCCGAAAGCATAAAGCGCATGCCGTCGTAGCCGAGAACATTGACTATTTCGTGAGGGTCCGCGACCACGGTCGTCGTTCCCCTCGGCAGGACGACCCTGGCATATTCGGCGGGACAGAGCATCGAGGATTCGATGTGTACATGTGCATCGATGAGTCCGGGCGCGAGGAAACGCCCGCCCAAGTCTTTGGTCGCCGCGGCTTCGAGACCGTCGTTCACGCCGGCTACGCGCCCTTTTCGCAACGATACCGTCGATCCGGGAATGAGTTTTCCCCCCAGCGTATCGACGAGCGTGCAATTGACCAAGTTGAGGTCGCAGAGTGTCCGCCCGTTCGCGGCATCGATCAGATCTTTGTCCATCGCGCCCTCCCTTGTCGGCGAAAATTTTGCCAATAGTACTGCGGCTCCGCGACC
>JBDKUJ010000230.1:0-1982 GCA_039679665.1 Rectinema sp.
CCCCAGGCGGTGGCTTCGCACGAGCCTGCATGGATGTCGATATAGATCGAGACTTCCTGTTCGCCCAGGATTTTCTTGGCTTTTTCTTCGCTGAAAGGCAGAGGCGATCCGCCCTTGCAGACTTCGATATAGCCTTTCGCGCTTTCGAACGACACATCGACTTTGTCCGGATCGAAATCGTGCCGGGTGTATCCCAGGGCGCAGAGGATGCGTCCCCAGTTGGCGTCGGAGCCGAAAAACGCGGCCTTTACGAGACTGGAGGAAATCACCGCCTTGGCGAGCGCTTCGGCCTGGTCTTCGTCAACCGCGTTTTCGATCGTGCATTCGACGAGCTTGGTGGCGCCTTCGCCGTCGCGGGCGATGAGGCGGGCAAGCTGTATGTCGAGCCAGTCCAGCGCTTCGGAAAATGCCCGGTATTCGGGCCCTTCCGCGACGATGGGCGAATTGGCCGCCCGGCCGTTGGCCAGAATCACGACCATGTCATTGGTGCTCGTGTCGCCGTCGACGCTGACCCTGTTGTAACTGCGTTTCACCGAAGCGGAAAGGGCTTTCTGCAGCAATTCGGGCGAGATCGCGCAGTCGGTGGTGACAAAGGAAAGCATCGTGGCCATGTTGGGATGGATCATTCCCGATCCCTTGGCCATGGCGCCGATCGTCACCGTCTCACCCCCGATTTCCAGGGCGACCGCGATTTCCTTTTTCATCGTATCCGTGGTCATGATGGCTTCGCGCGCGTCAAGTGAACCGTTGCGCGACAGGCCGCCCACGAGGGCGTCCATGCCCGCTTCGATGATCGACACATCGAGCGGCTGGCCGATGACGCCGGTGGAAGCGACCACAACGTCGGTGGCCTTGACGGGGAGGCGCTCGGAAACGAGCTGGGCCATGCGTCTGGCGACCGCGATCCCCGCATCGCCCGTGCAGGTGTTGGCGTTGCCCGAATTCACGATGATAGCCTGCGCACGTCCGTCGGCCAGGTGTTCCCTGGTCACGATGAGAGGCTGGCCGATCACGCGATTGGTCGTGTAGCAGGCCGCGGCCGCGCAGGGGACCTCGGACCACACCAGGGCCAGATCCTTTTTTTCCTTGTTTTTCCGGATGCCGACGTGGACTCCGGAAGCCGTAAATCCTTTCGCGGCGGTCACGCCGCCCCGAACCTGTTTCATTCGCTATTCCTCGCTTCGGCCGGAGCGCCGGCCACGGTGCTACGTGTCGTATCCGTCAAAATGCCGGTGGAATCATGTCGAGTCCGGCGGTTTCGCCGAAGCCCATCGCTATGTTCATGTTCTGGATCGCCTGTCCGGCGGCGCCTTTCACCATATTGTCGATCGCCGCCACGACTATAGCCGTGGCGCCGTCCGCCCCCATGTGGAGCGAAATGTCGCAGTAATTCGAGAATTTCACGGCGCGGTTGGTCGCGATCGAACCTTCCGGCAAAACCCGTACGAAGGGCTCGCCTTCGTAGAACCCGGCGTATGCGGCGCGTAATGCCGCGGCATCGGCGGGACGGGTCAGCCTGAAATATATGGTGCTCACAATGCCGCGGTTCATCGGCGCCAGGTGCGGCGTGAATACACTCCGCACCGGTACGCCGGCCATTTCCGAAAGCGTGCGGTCGATCTCGGGCTGGTGGCGGTGCGACCCTATTTTGTACGGTGCGACGGAATCGGCGCACTCCGGATAATGGGTGGTCCGGGAGGGTTCCCTTCCCGCGCCGGTCACTCCGGAAGCCGAATCGATCACTATGAAGGAAGGATCGGCGAGCCCGCCCCGCAGTGCGGGGAAAAGACCGAGTTCGGCCGATGTAGGATAGCAGCCCGGATTGCCGATGATCCTCGAACGCGCGATTTCGGCGCGGTTGAGTTCGGGCAGGCCGTAGACGGACTGCGCATGAAGCGCGGGCGCGGTGTAGGCCTTGCCGTACCATTTCAGGAAAGTCGCGCCGTCCTCGCCGAAGCGGAAATCGGCCGAAAGGTCGATGA
>JBDKUJ010000231.1:0-3108 GCA_039679665.1 Rectinema sp.
ACTTGGTTGATGTCGGCGCTCTTTTCCATGCTGCCTATTTCCGAGCTCCGCGGCGCCATTCCCTATGCGACAATACGCGGTGTCGATCTGTTGCCCGCCGCGCTCTGGTGCATCGCATGGAATGCCCTCGTTCCGATTCTGGCCTATATCTTTCTCGGAACACTCAACAAGGTTTTTCTCCGGATTGGCTGGTATCGTTCCTTTTTCGAAAGGACGGTCGATAAAGCGCGCGTCAAGGTGCACGCCAAGGTCGAAAAATACGGGTACTGGGGGCTTCTCGTGTTCGTCGCCATTCCGCTTCCGATGACGGGAGCCTGGACGGGCGCGCTTGGCGCCTGGATTCTGGGAATGGAAAGGCGAAAAGCCATCCTGGCTATAATCGGCGGTGTGATTGTCGCCGGTATCATCGTCACTGCAGTGGTTGGTATCGTCGGAGCGGGCGCTTCTTCGATTTTCATCAAACAGCTTTAATCGGCTTTAACCGGCTTTAACCGTTATCTCCATAAAGGTCTCATGCGCATCGATTTCGCCGCCGAGCTCGATCCCGAGCAGTACAGAGCCGTGACCACCACGGAAGGCCCGGTCCTCATCGTCGCGGGGGCCGGCTCCGGCAAGACCCGCGTCATCATCTACCGCATCGCCAAGTTGCTTTCGATGGGCGTTCCGCAGGAAGCCATCCTCGCGCTCACTTTCACCAACAAAGCGGCGAAGGAAATGGCCGAACGCGCGAGGACACTCGTCCGCAAGCCTCTGCGGGACCTGACCATATCCACCTTTCATTCTTTCGGCGCGTCGATCCTCCGCAAGGACATCGGCCATCTCGGCTGGAAGGAGAATTTTTCGATCTACGACGAATCCGACCGCGCCCGGGCCGTCAAGGAATGCGCCCGGGAAATGGGTTTTTCGATGGACACGTTCGATTCGTGGAAAATTTCGTCGCTCTTTTCGGCCCTGCGCGCCGGTCACGGCGAACTGGCGGGCGACGATACGCAATACCGGCACCTGTACGATGAGTATCGAAAATCGCTCAACGTGTACAATGCGGTCGATTTCGACGACCTCATCGCGATGCCTTTGGAACTGTTCGCAGCCCATCCCGATGTCGCGGCCCGCTGGAAGAGCAGATACCGTTACGTATTGATCGACGAATTCCAGGACACGTCGCGGCAGCAATACGATCTCATGATGGCGATCTGCGGAAACGACGTCTGCGCGGTGGGCGACGACGATCAGTCCATCTATTCGTGGCGCGGCGCCGATTTCGGAAATCTCCTGCGTTTCGAACGCGATTTCCCCGGGCTTGCGGAAATCAGGCTGGAACGCAACTACAGGTCCACCGGTTCGATTCTCGAAGCGGCCAACGCAGTAATATCGCATAACGCCAAAAGAAAGAAAAAGGCGCTGTGGTCGCCTTCCGGTTCCGTCGGGACTCCCATCGTGATTTCGGAGCAGCCGGACGATTCGGCCGAGGCGGAAGCCGTGATTGCGGAAATGAAGAAATTGCGTTTTTCCGGCCCCCTGCCGTGGGACGCCTTCGGTATCCTCGTGCGGACGAATGCGCAGGCCAGAGTGATCGAAGAAGCCCTGATGGAAACGGCTGTGCCCTACAGGACCGCGGGCGGGCCTTCGTTCTATCAGCGCAAGGAAGTGCGAGACATGCTCGCATACATGCGGGTGGCGGCCAATCCGGACGACGACATGGCGGTCTTGAGGGTGCTCAACGTACCGCGCCGCGGCATCGGCAAGGCCGGTATGGAAAGGCTCGTGGGGCTCGCCAGATCGCGCAACGTATCGGTTCACATCGCGGGCGAAATGCTGGAGCGCGCGCCGGACGGGCGAATCGCGGAAAAGCTCGCCGCCGAGGTTTCGTCTTTCTTCGCGCTCACGGTGCGATTCCGGGAGCGCGTACAGTCGCGTGCGGCGCCTCTGTCTGCCGCGTTGCGCGATCTCGTTCGCGACGCCGGATACTGGCGGTATCTTCTCGAAGAGCACAGGGACGACGACAAGGCCGCCGCCTGGAAATACAGGAACATCGAGCTTCTCGCGGCGTCGATCGAGCGATGGGAAAAAGATCCCGACACGCTCGACGCGGGGCTTTTCGCATATCTCGCGCGCGTCGCTCTCGTGACGAGGGACGATCCGGACGACGAGGAAGGCAAGGTCAGCCTTCTCACGATACACGCCGCGAAGGGGCTCGAATTCGATACGGTTTTCCTTCCCGGTTGCGAAGAGGGAATCATGCCGCACGCGAAATCGGTGGAGGAAGGCGGCGGCGATATCGAAGAAGAAAGACGTCTTTTCTATGTCGCGATCACGCGCGCGAGGAAAAGACTTTTCCTGAGCCGATGCGCCGCGCGGCGCGTACGCGGCGGTACGCAGGCCACTCCCAGTCTGCCCTCGTCTTTCCTCGCCGAAATACCCGCGGAACTCCTGCGCGGGCCGGAATCCGATACGCAGGGGAAATCGGAGTCGGAAATCGCGAAGGATTTTTTCGGAAAAATGCGAACGATGTTCGGCGGTGCCGGCCCGGAAAAGGAAGCCTGAAAGCCCGATCCTGAAGTACCGGCTCTGAATTACCGGTTCGGCCGTCCCGGAAAAACCGGATCAATCCGACAGAAGCATCCAGGTCAATTCGTGCCGGTTGTGCCACAGATGGACGACGCGCGATCCTGGAATTCCGGCGAAGGCGTCCGTCACGGCCCTGTCGAATCCCACGCCCTGCATTTTGATCGTACATACGAAATTGCGCGCAAGCCCCGATTCGAGCCAGAGCGATACCCAATCGAAAAGAGCTTGCGGATAGCATATGACGTCCGAACACAGCCAGTCGACGGGACCCAATTCCGGGGGCTTGAGAGTGAATGCGTCGTGTTTCATGAAGGATACGCCCGGCATGGCGGCTACGCGGGGTTCGAGAGCTGCGCGGTCTACGGCCAGTACTTCGGCTCCGAGTCCGGCCAGAGCCCAGGTCCATCCTCCGGGACTGGCGCCGGCGTCCAGACATCGGGTTCCGGGTCCGGGCATTTTTCCCGCCAGAACGAGTGCCTCCCAAAGTTTGCGGTACGCCCGCGAAGGCGGCCCTTCGTGATCTTCCACAAACGCGAATTC
>JBDKUJ010000232.1:0-2271 GCA_039679665.1 Rectinema sp.
CCGGGCAGTCCGCCCGTCTTCACGAAGATCAGGTTCATCGGCTCGTCCAGGAATCGCAGGACTTCCATGAGCACCGTCACGGCGATGGCAGCCACTACCGATCCCGTGATGGATCCGACGCCGCCCAGCACCACGATCAGCAGGATGTTGAAGGTGAGCATGAAAGTGAACATTTTCGGGTCGATGGTGGTTATCATGTGCCCCAAAAGGGCGCCGCCGATGCCCGCAAAAAAGCTCGACACGGTGAACGACGTCACTTTAACCTTGAAAACATTGATTCCCATCGCTTCGGCCGCTATTTCGTCGTCGCGGACCGCCTTCATGGAGCGGCCGTAACTCGAGCGCATGAGCATAACCATGAACAGTACCGTGAGGCCTGCGCAGATCCAGACAACCCAGGTGGTGGAATAGCGCGGCAAGCCCTTCAATCCCTGCGCTCCGTTGGTGATGGACTGCAGGTTGGTGATGAGGACACGGATGATTTCCGCGAACCCCAGCGTCGCTATGGCAAGGTAATCGTCCCGCAGCCGCAGCGCCGGTGCGCCGATGAGAAAGCCCACGAAGGCCGAGACGAGGCCGGCGACGATCAGGGCGGGAACGAAGGGCAGGGTCAGGTTCTTGAGCCACGGTACGATGGGCACGAGGAAGTAGTTCATCTCCTTGAGTTCCGGCGGCATGGTGAGAAGGGCGCAGACATAGGCGCCCACCGCCATGAATCCGGCGTGACCCAGGGAGAAAAGGCCGGTAAAACCGTTGAGGAGGTTCAGCGAAAGCGCCAGAACGATATAGATGGCGCAATTGTTGAAAATCCGCAACGTAAAGGCGTCGAAAAACAGCTCGCCCACAAGGGCGAATACGGCGAACGCCGCGATGGCGATGAGACTGTACAGGTGGTTTTTTTTCAGTTTCATGGCATCACACCTTCTCTGCCTGGCGTTTGCCCAGGAGTCCGGTGGGCTTTACGAGGAGCACCACAATGAGAAGAACGAAGGCGAACGCGTCCCTGTAGCCCGAAAGCTGGGGCAACAGGGCTACCGTCATAATCTCGATAAAGCCGAGAAGGAAGCCTCCCAGCACCGCGCCCGGAATCGAGCCGATGCCGCCGACGACAGCGGCGATAAAGCACTTCAGGCCCGGCATGACGCCCATGAGGGGATTGAGCTGGGGATACTTGAACGCCCACATGATGCCGCCGAATGCGGCCAGAACCGACCCGATGCCGAAAGTGAAGGACACGATGCGGTTTACGTCCACCGCCATTAGGCGGGCCGCGTCGATATCCGTCGAAACAGCGCGCATGGCCATGCCGGTCTTGGTGTGGTTTACGATCCAGAGGAGAATCCCCAGTATCAGGAAGGTGCACACGGGAATGACGAGACTCACCGTGACGATCGACACGGAACCGAGATGTATGACCTTGCCCAGTATCTCGGGAACGTTTACACCTTTGGGCCTTCCGCCGAAAAGGAGGACGGCGAGGTTTTCGATCAGGAAGGAGGCACCGATGGCGCTTATCATGATCGATATGCGCGGCGAATCGCGCAGGGGTTTGTATGCCGCCCGTTCGAGGCTGACACCGAAAACACCGGTCAGGACGATCGCGAGAAAAAGCGCCGCCCACCAGGGCAGGGAAATCAGTGTCATTCCATAAAAGGCCAGATAGGCGCCTATCATGAATATGTCGCCGTGGGCGAAATTGATGAGCCTCAGGATGCCGTACACCATCGTGTAGCCGATGGCGATGAGCGCATAGAGGCTGCCCAGCGAGAGCGAATTGGCCATGTGTTGAAGGAATAATGGCAGGGTCATGCGACCTCGATCGGGCAAGGACATTCCGACCGCCGACGCGACCGCCCAAGCGCCCGTGTCGATGATCGGAATGTCCGCGTGCATTGGGATGGCAGGGCGCCCGGAAAACCGGGTTCCGGGCGCCCTCGCGAAACGAAAATCAGAACACTCAGGGCTGGACGGTGGACTTGTAGGTAAACTTGCCGCCCTGGACTACTTTGATCACGGCGGACTTCACGGCGTCGCCGTTCTCGTCGAGGGTGATCATGCCGGCAGCGCCGGGGAAGTCTTTGGTCACGGCGATGGCGTCACGGATCTTCACGGGATCGACACTCTGCGCCTTTTCGATGGCGGCGCGGGCGACGAGGTAGCCGTCGAAGCCGAGGGCCGTCACGGCCGCGGGCTCTTTGTTGTACTTCTTGCGGTACTCATCGAGGAAAATCTTGGAGGTTTCGGTGATGGGCACTTCGGTGGCGAAGAAGG
>JBDKUJ010000233.1:0-2011 GCA_039679665.1 Rectinema sp.
TCCGCAGCCCTGTCGCGCACTCTGGCCGGGGGCTACAATGCCCTGGTGCACCTCGCCGCGGCCAAGGCGGCCGGCGAATCCATGCTCAATCCCGAAAAATACTCGCTGCAGAACATCTCGGGCACGATCAATATCCTGAATGCCGCGTCGGAAGCGGGAATCAGGCGCATCGTGTTTTCCTCCTCGGCGGCCGTTTACGGCGAGCCCGAGTACCTGCCGGTGGACGAGAAGCATCCGACCCAACCTTCCAACTATTACGGTTTCACCAAACTTGAGATCGAACGGATACTGGGCTGGTACGACCGCCTGCGCGGCATGCGGTTTGCGGCTTTGCGATATTTCAACGCCGCGGGTTACGATCCCGCAGGCAGGATCAGGGGGCTCGAGAAGAATCCCGCCAACCTCATTCCCGTCATAATGGAAGTTGCGGCCGGTATCAGGCCCGAATTCGAAGTGTTCGGCACGGACTATCCCACTCCCGACGGTTCGGGCGTTCGGGATTACGTCCACGTGAGCGATCTGGCGGAAGCGCATCTGTCGGCCCTCGAATATATTACGGCCAGGGACGAGAGCATCGCCGTGAATCTCGGATCCGAATCGGGGCTGTCGGTGCTCCAGATTCTGGAAGCGGCACGGCGCATCACCGCAAAACGGATTCCCGTCAAAATTTCCGCACGAAGGGCGGGTGATCCTGCGCGTCTGGTCGCCTCCAGCGCCAGGGCGAAATCGCTTCTCGGATGGAAAGCCTGTCATTCCGATCTCGATACACTTGTGTCCAGCACATGGCATGCATACGAACGGAGGATAAAATGAGCGTCAAGGAAAAGGTATTCGCCCGCATCGAAGCGTCGGTGGGCGGCATGGTGGAGCTTGAGACGCTCCTTTCTTCGATTCCCGCCATGGCGCCCGAATCGGGCGGGCAGGGCGAGCTTCTCAAGGCCGGGGCGCTCGAAAAATGGCTGCGCGCACGCGGCATCGCGGATATCGTCCGGATGGATGCGGTCGATCCGCGCGTCGAGTCCGGTATCAGGCCCAATCTCGTGGCCACCATTCCCGGTAAGAGCGATGCGGGCAGACTCTGGATCATGACACACACCGACGTGGTGCCCGAAGGCGACCGTTCGATGTGGAAGTCCGATCCCTGGAAAGTCGAATACCGCGACGGCAAAGTCTACGGACGGGGCGTCGAGGACAATCAGCAGGGGCTCGTTTCTTCAGTGTTCGCCGCTCTCGCGTTCGTCGATCAGGGTATCGTACCCGAGCGCACGATCAAGCTCCTTTTCGTGGCGGACGAAGAGGTCGGCTCGAAATTCGGCATCCAGCACCTGCTTTCCGCGCATGATCTGTTCAGGAAGGACGATCTCATCGTCATCCCCGACGGGGGCTGCGCCGACGGTTCCGAAATCGAAGTGGCCGAAAAGAACATCTGCTGGCTCAAAGTGACGACAAAGGGTGTGCAGACCCATGCGGCCATGCCCGACAAGGGCAAGAATGCCTTCCTCGCGGCCTGCGATCTCGCGCTGCGCATCCATAACCTCGAAAAGGTCGTGTTCACCGCGCGCGATTCCCTTTTCGAGCCGGACAGGACCACGATCAATCCGACCAAGAAGGAAGCCAACGTTCCGAATGTGAACACCATACCCGGGGACGATGTCTTCTGCATCGACATGCGCATCCTGCCTGAGTATTCCGTCGCCTTCGCCATGGAGGAAGTGAAGCGTGTCGCCCATGCCGTCGAGGCGGAGCGCGGCGTGAAAATCACCTTTGAAATCCTGCAGAGCAACGAGTCGCGCGCGACGCCGGCCGATGCGCCCATAGTGGGCGCTCTTTCCGGCGCGGTGGCGGAAGTGTACGGGGTGACGGCCAAGGCCATTGGCATAGGCGGCGGCACGGTCGGCGCCTATCTGCGCAAGGCCGGCTATGACTGCGTGGTCTGGTCGCGCATGAATGAGACCGCCCATCAGCCCAACGAAAACGCCGACCTCGCCAACCTCGTCGGGGATGCGAAGGT
>JBDKUJ010000234.1:0-2339 GCA_039679665.1 Rectinema sp.
TGCCCCGCGAAGGCGAAGAGGTCCTGGTCCGCACCTGGCCCATAGGCTTCGAGCGGCTCTTCGCCCTCCGCTGCATCGATATGGTTTCGCCGTCGGGCGAACTCATGGTCGGGGCGGTGTATACCTACCTGATAGTGGATTTTGCGAGCAGGCGCCCTTTTCGTCCTGAGCGGGTTTTCCCGGGCGGTCTTGCTTTCGATATTCCCCGACCCTTCGCCGATCTTGCGCCGGGCGTCGGGAATCCGCCCGATACCGGAAAGCGCGTTTCATTCCGGATGAGGGCGTCTCCCCGTCATATCGACCACAACGGCCACGTAAACAATGGGCATCTCATCGATTGGCTTTGCGACTCGACGCCTCGCGACGCGAGGGGAGGCGGCGAATTGCGGCGGCTGAAAGTCGATTTTCTCGCGGAAGTGCTGGAGGGCGACCTTCTCGAAGCGAGCTGGTCGCCCGATGCGGAGGGCGGCGGTTTCGGCATCCTGTCGAGGGAAGGCGCGACAGTGGCGCGCTCGTACATGCGTTGGGCCTGATGGCGTTTTGGCGGTACCGTTTTCGCGGCGCCATGGCGCGGCAGCGCGGCGCAGCGGTTTGCTGGTGCGGTCTCGATTGACCCTCTGATCCGGATATAGTAGTTTTTAAACCCGTATATCTGAACGTCCGTTTATCCGCACACCCGTGCAGGAGGCAGGCCATGTCCATAATCCGCAAAAGCCCCGTGCCCAGCGATATCGATATCGCACAGGCGGCCACAGTCAGACCGATCGAGGAAATAGCCGCGAAATACGGCATCGGCGCGCAGTATCTCGAACATTATGGCGACGACAAGGCCAAAGTCCGCCTGGAATTCCTGACCGACCGCAAGTCGGCCCCCCGGCGCGCGAAATATGTCGACGTGACGGCTATCACGCCCACTCCGTTGGGCGAAGGCAAAACCACGACCACGGTGGGACTCGCGCAGGGTTTGGGCTATATCGGCAAAAAGGCGATAGCCGCGATCCGTCAGCCTTCCATGGGGCCGACATTCGGCATCAAGGGCGGCGCCGCGGGCGGCGGCTACAGCCAGATCGTTCCCATGGCCGATTTCAATCTCCACCTGACGGGCGACATCCACGCGGTATCCGCGGCGCACAACCTCTGCGCGGCGGGACTCGATGCGCGCATGTATCACGAGAGCCGCTGGTCGGAAGCGTATTTCGAAAAGCTGGGTCTCAAGAAACTCAACATCGATCCGTACAATGTGCTCTGGCGCCGTGTGATGGACATGAACGACCGCACCCTGCGCAAGACGCTGCTCGGCATGGGCGGACTGGACAACGGCCCCCTGCGCGAGACCGGCTTCGATATTTCGGTCGCCTCCGAAGTCATGGCGGTGCTCGCTCTCGCGACAAGTCTGCGCGACCTGCGCGACAGGCTCGGGCGCATCGTAGTGGCGCTGGACAAGTCGGGGAAGGCCATTACCGCTGAAGACCTGGGCGTTGCGGGCGCGATGACCATCCTTATGAAAGACGCGCTCAAGCCCAATATTCTCCAGACCCTGGAAGAACAGCTGGCCTTCGTGCACGCCGGCCCCTTCGCCAACATCGCCCACGGGAATTCCTCGATCCTCGCCGACATGATCGCCACACAGGTGAGCGACTATGTGGTGACGGAGTCCGGATTCGGCTCCGACATGGGCTTCGAAAAATTCGTCGACATCAAGTGCCGCGCCTCGGGCCTCATGCCGGACGCGGTCGTGGTGGTCGCCACCGTGCGCGCTCTCAAGATGCATGGCGGCGGCCCCAAGGTTACACCCGGCAAACCCCTCGCCTCGGCCTACACCCAGGAAAATCTGGAGCTCGTCAGGGCGGGCATAGCGAACCTGAAAGCGCATCTCGACATCGTGAAGAAATTCGGCCTGCCCGCGGTGGTGGCCATCAATTCCTTCCCGACCGACACGGCGGCCGAACAGGAAATCGTGCGCGACGCGGCGCTCGCCGCGGGCGCGGTCGATGCGGTGGTGGCAAGAAACTGGGCTTCGGGCGGCGAAGGCGCCGCGGAGCTCGCGCGCGCCGTGGAAAAGGCCTGCGAAATCAAGTCCGATCCGCATTTCCTCTACCCGCTCGAGCTTTCGATCACCGAAAAGATCGAGAAAATCGCGACGGAAGTGTATGGAGCGGCGACGGTCACCTATTCGGAGCCGGCAAGGGCGGCCATCGAGAAATTCTCCGCTCTCGGTTACGACAAGCTCCCGATCTGCATGGCGAAAACGCAGTATTCGCTTTCGCACGATCCCGCGCTCAAGGGCGCGCCGAAGGGCTTCTCCTTCCCGGTCACCGATCTCCGGCTTGCGGCGGGAG
>JBDKUJ010000235.1:0-2277 GCA_039679665.1 Rectinema sp.
GGTCTTTTCCGCGTCTGGGCCGAGGAAATCGTCCGTCTTTACGACGCCGCTCCGCGAGGTCTCGCGGAACGCGTCTGGGTATTCCGCCATTTTTCGATGAACCAGTTTTCGATCGAATACAATTCGACGCCGTCCGCGGAGGCGAATCCCGCCGCAAACGGACCCAAAGCCGCCATGGCAAAGCTCGCCATTATCGGCACGGCGAACAGAAAACGCATTCTAGGTTTTTAGTCCTTCCGGATATGCCGGCTGATCCGCTGCCAGACATTCCGAGGCCGGAACATTCCGAAGTCGGACGAGTCATACGCTTACCGCAAAGCCAATTCCATCCGGTCGCCGGATTCGATGAATCCGGTCGCCAGATACAGCCTGCGTGAATCCGCGGTGGCCTGCAGGGTCAGCCTGGGAATGCCCTGAGCGCGGGCCCCGGCGATCGTTTCGGACAGAAGGGTCGACGCGATCCCCCTGCGGCGCACTTCCGGGCGCGTATAGACGGCGAGCAGCTCGGCGTCCCGCCCCGGGATGGTGCGCTCGACCCGGAATGCGCAGGACGCGAGGATTCGTCCGTCCGATTCATATACCCATGCATGCATGCGCCCTTCCGTCAGTTCGCGGAAAAACATGTCCCGCTGGTCGACGAACGCCTGCTCCGCCGCTTTGCCCTCGAGCGTCTTCACGGTACGGAGAAAGTCGAGACGCATTTCCGCCAAAACGGAAACATCGTCCGGACTTGCCCGGCGTACGCACCCTTCCGGACATGCGTGCCCGGAAGGGCCGCAAAGACTCGTCACCTGGGTTTGGCCTTGAGCTTCAGATACACCTGCTTGCCGGGATCCAGGGGATTGGCGCGCTCGTCGATCTCGAAGAGTGCCGAGGCTTTGATGAGATCGCCCAATTTGCGATAGCCGTAGTTGCGCGGATCGAATTCCGGCTGACGGTTGGCTATGTAGGTGCCCACCGCGCCCAGATACGCCCAGCCGAATTCGTCGGCGGCATCCTCCACCGCGCTCTTGAGCAAAGCCGCGATGCGCTTGTCGCCCTTCATGTCGACCGACGCCTTGGGCGCAGGCTCGCGGTCGCCCCGGCCCTCGCGCTCTTCCTCGCTCTCCCGCAGAATCTCCGTGTAAATGAACTTGTCGCAGGCAGCGACGAAGGGTTTGGGTGTCTTGCGCTGCCCGAAGCCGAGAACGAGCTTGCCGTCTTCGCGAAGACGCGCGGCAAGTCTGGTGAAATCCGAATCGCTCGACACGACGCAGAAGCCGTCCAGATTTTCCGTGTACAGCAAATCCATGGCATCGATGATCATGGCGCTGTCGGTGGCGTTCTTGCCGGTAGTATAGGAAAACTGCTGTACCGGCTGGACCGCGAACTCGAGAAGCTTATCCTTCCATGAGCGCAGATTGGTGCTCGTCCAGTCGCCGTAGATCCGTTTGACGGATGCGACGCCGTATTTCGCGATTTCGGCGAGGAGTCCGTCGATTATGGAAGCCTGTGTATTGTCGGCGTCGATGAGGACTGCGAGCTTTAACTGATCCTGATTGTTCTTCATGTATCGTCTCCGAAGTAGGATGCGCGCACCAGTCGGACGGAGCTCATTGCTCCCACCCCGATGCGCGCGGGACCGCCCGTGCCGAGATCTTCGGCTTCGAGCGTATGCCCTTTCTCGTTCTGTTCGAGCCCCGTAGGTCTGAGCATTGCCGTGCGCCGCTCGCCTTCCCTGGGGCTCCACTGCACCTCGATCCTGTCGAGGGGCGATTTCAGGGCCTGCCTTATGAGTCTGAGCTTGCCCTGATAGTCCATGGCGCCTGCGATCTGATCGCGCAGGAAAGGAGCGGGCCGCCGGGTTCCCTTCGCCGCTCCCGGTTCCCGTGCCCCTCCGCCGGATTTCGGGCGCGCCTGCAGACCGGCCAGTCTTTCGAGCTGGTCGCCGTCCAGCACCAGCTTGCGGGCGATCCTTTCCTCCAGATCGCCTTTCAGCGCCGGAAGTATCGCAAAACCGGAAAGAATGGCTTTGAGCTCATGGGCGAGCCGATCACCGCCATCAAGGGATCCGGCGATGTCGATCCCGGGATCGAACGTGGGCAGCCGTGCGGAACCGGACTTCCCGCCGTACGCCCGAATCCGTTCGGAATTCCTGTTCCCCCATGACAACGCCGAAGCGTCGCCAAGATCGCTGTCCCTGGAGATCGCGACAGGAGGTTTTGCCGTTCGGATCGCAGGCGGTATTTCCATACCGATCGAGGCGAGAGCCTCCTCGATCCGTTCGTGCGGCGCATT
>JBDKUJ010000236.1:0-1560 GCA_039679665.1 Rectinema sp.
AGCCATTGGTGACGAGAATGTTTTTGAGCCCTGCGTCATGCGCTCTTTCCATGCAGGCAGTCACGTATTCGGCGTGGATGCAGGGTTCGGAATAGGTGTATGAAATGGAAGGCGCGGCGGAATCGAGCGCCATGGCCACGAATTCGTCGGGGCTCACAAAGGGTTCGGACCGCGCCGCCGCGCGCATCGCCGGATGCGATATCTCGTGGTTCTGACAGAAAGGGCAATCCATGTTGCAGCCCCAAAAACCTGTCGAGAAGGTACGCGTCCCCGGCATAAAGCGCCTGAGCGGTTTTTTTTCGATCGGGTCTACGGCGATGGAAGACAGACAACCGAAAAAAGGCAGAACCATGGAACCGCCGGAATTGGCGCGCGCTCCGCAATGTCCCGTATGGCCGTCAGGCATAATGCAGCGGCGTGGGCAGAGGGAACAGCGTATTTTGCCTTCCGTATCCTGAGACCAGTAACGCGGCGCTGCGCGAAGATCAGGTCGGGGAGCCGGCATGTTTCCGGTCGAGTGCGGATTCGCCCACTTCGAAAGGTTCGTAACGCAGGGCGATCGCGCCGTGCCGAATCCAAAGGCGGGCTCTCGACATGGCGGCGCCGGATTCATCGACAGGGGAGGACATTTCGTCGGCTCCAAGCACGTCCGAAATCCTGAATTCGAAAATAGCCCCTTCGCGCTGCGCGCCGAGCGCATCGGATTGCGGCGTGAAAAGCAGGCATTTTGCTTCATCGTAAGGATGTTTGCGCAGCGTGCCGACAAAGGCTACCGCGCCTGCGCCGGGACCGCCCCGGTATTTGATGATGTCGGTCATGGGGGCTGAATCAAGATATTCGCGAATGCTCATGATCGCCTCCTTTGTTTGCCGCGCCCGCCGCGCAGAGCGGCCCCGGTCTGTTCGGCGAAGGATTCACGGGGCCAGCGCCCATGGGCTCCATACAAAAGTATAATAAGCCTGATCGCCAAAAGTAACACCGCAAGTCCGGCAAACCAGTCGCCCCATTCCGCGAACAGGGTAAGCCTTTCTTCCTTGTAGACCGGCACGTCGACCACGGCTGATTCGCCCCGGAATTGCGGCAGTTCGAAAATATTCACGCCCCGCGCATCGGTGACGCAGGTGACGCCTGAATTCGTCGACCGCACGAGTGTGCGGCGGAGTTCGATGGCCCGTATCCGTGCGATGGCCCAGTGCTGGATTTGGGCGCTTTCGGTTCGCGACCAGGAATCGTTCGTGAGATTGATGAGGAGGTCCGCGCCACCGAGCACATACTGGCGGCACAGATCCGAAAACGCGTCTTCGAAGCATATGGGCGCGCCGAAGCGAAGACCTGGCCGGCCGCCTACGGAAAGGCCCGGTCTGTCGAGCGTGAACACTTCGATTTTTGTGCCCATCACCCAGCCCGAGTCGAGGCCGACCACTTCGCGCATGAAAGTACGGAACCACGCGAATTCCCAGAGGGGAATGGCTTCGGCGAAGGGGACGGGATGGATTTTGGCGTAACTCTGCAAAAGAAGGCCTTCCGGATCGATCAGAAGCACCGAGTTGGAGGCCGCAT
>JBDKUJ010000237.1:0-1585 GCA_039679665.1 Rectinema sp.
CTTTGCATTCTGGCTTCGATTCTCCCGGCAAGGCGTGCGGGCGCAATGACTCCTATGGAGTTGCTGCGGAAGACCTGATAGAATCGAATGGTTCGATCGCAGAAAGTTGAATCACGGGCGCGGTTTCTCCGCGTTGTATCCATACGGAGGAAATGATGGCCAGAAAATCAGAATCCCAGTCCGACGCGAAAGCCAGGAAGGAAGCGCAGGAAGCCGCACGGGGCGCCTCCGCGCCCGAAACGACGGGCAAGCAGAAGGCCCTCGAAGCGGCACGGCTTCAGATAGAAAAGCAATTCGGAGTGGGCTCGCTCATGAAGCTGGGAGCCGACGGAATCGTAGCCGGGATCGAGTCCATTCCTTCCGGCTCCATTCTGCTCGACGAGGCGCTCGGTATCGGCGGCTATCCTCGTGGACGCGTGGTGGAGATTTACGGGCCGGAATCTTCGGGAAAGACGACGCTCGCCCTCCATGCCATCGCGGAAGCCCAGAAAAAAGGCGGCATCGCAGCCTTCATCGACGCCGAGCACGCGCTCGATCCCGTCTATGCCAAAAACCTGGGCGTGGACATAGACGAACTTTGGGTATCCCAGCCGGACAACGGCGAACAGGCTTTGGACATAGCCGAATCGCTCATAAGGTCCAACGCCGTCGATGTCATCGTCATCGACTCGGTGGCCGCCCTTACGCCACAGGCTGAAATCGACGGCGACATGGGCGATGCGCACGTTGGCCTCCAGGCGCGCCTTATGAGCCAGGCCCTGCGCAAGCTCACCGGTTCCCTGTCCAAGAGCAAGACCATCCTCATTTTCATCAACCAGATCCGCATGAAGATCGGCGTGATGTTCGGCAACCCCGAAACGACGACCGGCGGCAATGCACTCAAGTTCTACGCCTCGATCCGTCTCGAAGTGCGCAAGATCGAGACAATCGAATACGGTGAGGATGAGCCCATCGGAAACAAGGTGCGCGTCAAAGTCGTCAAGAACAAGGTCGCGCCGCCTTTCCGCAAGGTGGAAATGGAAATCATGTTCGGCAAGGGTCTTTCCTGGTCCGGTTCCCTGATCGATGCCGCGGTAAAATGCGGTATCATCGAAAAACGGGGCGCCTGGTATACCCGGGGCGAGGAAAAAGTGGGGCAGGGCAGGGAAAACGCCAAGGCGTACCTGGAACAGAACCCCGAAATGGCCGCCGAGCTTGAACGCACCGTACGCGCCAAGATTTTCGCCAAGCCCGATCCGGATGCCGCCAAAGGAAAGCCCGTCGAGGCGATCGCGGCCGAACCCAAGGCAACCGTAGCGTTCGGAACGGTACAGGCTGTCGCCGATTCGGACGATCTTTTCTAGCAGCGCAAGGAGCGGGTGGGGGGAAGGACCCGAATGGCAAAAGTCTGGCTCGGCCTCGGGTCCAATCTGGGCGACAGGGAGCGTTTTATCCTTGATGCCGTCACCCTCCTCGGGAAAGCCGCCCTTCGCGAAACAAGGGTATCCTCGCTCTGGGAATCAAAAGCGCGTTATGTCACCGATCAGCCCGATTTCCTCAATGCCGCAGTGTCGGGGCAGACCGATCTGACGCCGGCAGAGCTGCT
>JBDKUJ010000238.1:0-1883 GCA_039679665.1 Rectinema sp.
ATCGCCGAAGACGGCGAAAAATACAGTCCGGAGGAAATCGAGGAAGCGGTCACCATGTCGACCGAAGTGATCGACCAGATCATGGTCTGGTGCGACCACAAGAAATATTCTTGCGCCTTGGTCACCCTGGACGGGGCCAGAGTCGAAAAGCTCATCAAGGCAAACGACATCAAAGACGCGACAGGCCTTCTGGGCGCGCTCAAGGATGAGTTCTTCCGTTTCAGGAACGATCCCAAGGCGAAAAAAGTGCAGGGCGCGTGGGTTCCTGCGGCGTTCCAGATAGTGCCCAAGCCTTTTAACGAGAAAGAAGGTACGATCAACTCCTCGGTCAAGCTGGTGCGCTATCGGGTGGCCGAGTTATACAAAGACTTGCTCGACTATTCCTACTCCAAAGAGGGCTCAACGACGCACAATCAGCGCAATCTCGATACGCTGAGGCAGATGTTCAAACTGCCGTAAAACTGTCGGGAATGTCGGAAATGCCGTGAAAAACAACGTCGATTTTTCCGATGTGCGGGAATTGAGCCTTCTTCTTGCCCGTTTTGCGAGCGTAACCGGTACTGCCGGAGAGAAAGAGTTTGCCCCGTTTTTGGTTGAACTGCTTTCCGGCATGCCATGGTTCGGGACACATCCGGACGGCCTGCGGCTTCTGCCCATCCCCGGCGATCCCAACGGCCGGAGCAATGTCGCCGCCTTCGTGCGCGGTTCCGGTTCGCGCTGCCTGGTTCTGACAGGGCATTATGATGTAGTCGAAACAACGGGTTATGGCCCCCTGGAATCCTTGGCGTTCGAACCGGAGGCTCTTGCGGCGCGTATTCTCGAAACGGTGCCCGAAGATGGCGCCGATCCGGTGTCGGCACGGCTCCGGGCGGATATTGCCTCGGGCGAATTCCTTCCCGGCCGGGGGATTCTCGACATGAAGTCCGGTATCGCGGCCGGTATCGCGACACTTTTCCGCTTTGCGAAATTTGGAGAAAAGATCGGGAACATGCTGCTTCTGGCCGTGGCTGACGAAGAAGGGGGCTCCTGCGGCATGCGCGCCGCTTCGCCCGCGCTTCGCGACTACCTCGCGGAACTCGGTTGCGAGCCGTCGGCGGTGTTCAATCTCGATTCAGCGGTGGACCAGGGAGCCGGCGAAGCGGGCAGGGTGATTTTTCTTGGTTCGGTCGGCAAGCTTCTGCCCTTCGTACTGTTCATCGGCAAAAGCGCTCATGCGGGAGCTCCCTTTGATGGTATCAATCCCGCACTTCTGGCAGCCGAGTTCGTACGTTCGGTCGAATCCAATCCGGAAGCCCTTGGTGAAAAGCCGCAAGCTTCCGGCGAATCTCCGCCGCCTCCTCCTGTCCTGCTGTATATGCGCGAAACGCGTTCTTCGTACGACGTGACCACGCCGAAGTCGGTCTTTTGCGCGATGAATGCGCTCAGCCATGAACGGGGCCCTGATGAAGTTCTCGCCTGTACGGCCGGATTGGCCGCCGCCGCCATGGACAAATCGCTTTCGATTCTGCGCGAGCGGGCTTCGGAACAGAGCCGGCGAGGTTCGGAGCGATTTTCGCCGCCCGACCGGCAACCAGTCACGATGGATTTCGCCGAACTTGTTGCCCGCGCGGAAGCGATGGTACCCGGAATCCTGGAAGCTGCGAGGATAAAGGCCGATGATGCGCGTGCCGTGGATCCCGTTGCCGCGGCCTGCGCGGTTGTAAGCGCGCTGGCGGCGATCGCAATTCCGGAAGGACCTTGCGCGGTCGTAGGATTCGCTCCTCCTTATTATCCTTGCGCACGCCTCGACAAGCTTCGGGACACTGTTTTTTTGGCTACACTCCGCCGTGAAACCGCCCGCTTCGCCGTTGACACCGGGACACAAGTGCGCTTGCGCCAGTATT
>JBDKUJ010000239.1:0-1862 GCA_039679665.1 Rectinema sp.
GCGCGGTTTCTGACGGAACGGGTCGCGGAGCTCGGGATGGGACTTGAAACCCGCATGCGCGAAAACGTGTCTCTGCTCTCGGGCGGCCAGCGCCAGGCGCTCACGCTATTGATGGCCGTTCTGTCGAAACCGGCGGTGCTTCTCCTGGACGAGCACACCGCCGCCCTGGACCCGGCCAACGCGGAACTCGTGTCGGCTCTCACGAAGCGCTTTATCGCCGAGTACGGGCTCACCGCGCTCATCGTGACGCACGACATGAAACGCGCCCTTTCCGAGGCCGACCGCATCGTGATGATGCACGACGGCAGTATCGTGGCCGACGTCGAGGGCGCGGCCAAGGCGGGCTTGGGCGTCGAAGATCTGGTGCGGCTTTTCAAGCGGGCGCGCGGCTCGGAATATGCCGAAGATCGCGATCTGCTTTTCTGAACCGATATAGGTGCATTGCTTACAAGATGACAGGATAACAGGATAACAGGATAACAGGATAACAGGACCGATTTCAGGGGCAAGATGAACCCATTCCAGACTAAGCGGTTTCTTTCCAATTGCCGGATCAATAATACGTTCCTGTGGACCCTGTTCGTCCTGTCATTCTGTCTGCCCTGATCTTGTAGATCCTGTTATCCTGTCTGTGTCCGGCCTCAGAAAGCCGCGACCACACCGCCACCGTAGTTGGCCTCGATATAGTCCTTTACCTTCTGCGACTGCAGCGCTTCGATGAGAGCCACGATGCGCTTGTCGCCTGCTTCGCCCTTGCGGACCGCCACGATATTGGCGTAGGGCGACTCGGCGCCTTCGAGCACCAGCGCGTCGGTCGTCGGCTTCAGGCCCGATTCGAGCGCGTAATTACCATTGATCACCGAAGCATCGACATCCTCGAGCGTACGCGGAAGCTGGGCGGCTTCAAGCTCCTTGAACTCGAAATTCTTCGGATTCGACTCGATCGAAGCGGGCGTCGCGGAGAGACCCGCGTCGGCTTTGAGCGTTATGAGCCCGTTGGCGGCCAGCAGAATCAGCGCACGACCTTCGTTGGTCGGATCGTTGGGAATCGCGATTTTGGCGCCAGAGGGCAGATCGGCCGCGGAACCGTACTTTTTCGAATACAACCCGAGCGGCTCGACGTGGACCTTGCCGGCCGATTCGAGCGCAAGGCCCCGTTCGGCGGCGAAAGACTCGAGGTAGGGCACATGCTGGAAGAAGTTGGCGTCGAGCTGCTTTTCGGCCAGCGCAATGTTCGGCGTCACGTAATCCGTGAACTCGACCACTTCGAGATCGATGCCCTTGGCTTTCAGATCATCCTTGACCAGGTTGAGCAGAACCGCGTGGGGAACGGGCGTGGCGCCGACCTTGAGGGTCTTGGTTTTGGGCGCGCATGCTCCCAGGGTGAGAATCGAGGCTCCGGCGGCGAGCGCGAGAACAGCGGCGGCGATGCGGGCGGAAAGACTCTTGTGCATGGAAATCCTCCAAAAAATTGGCTGGACTGATGCCGGGGATCCCGACGGGCGTTTCGGCATCGTCCTTGTCGCTTGGGGTTGAGTGGGGGCGGCTCGCGGCCGGCGGCCCGTGTCCCTGCGTGCGGCAATGGCCGCGGCGCGGGGGGCGGACCGGCGACCGCTAACGCATTCGCCTGATTCTTCTGACGATGATACCGCCCGTCGCCTGGATTCCCTCGACGAGAACGAGGATGGCGAGGACTGATGCGATCATGACGTCGGTCCTGAAACGCTGGTATCCGTAGCGCACCGCCAGATCGCCCAGCCCCCCGCCTCCGATGGCGCCCGCCATAGCGGAATAGCCGATCAGATTGATGACGGTGAGCGTGAGACCCGAGATGAGCGAAGGCAGCGCTTCGGGAATGAGGA
>JBDKUJ010000240.1:0-2808 GCA_039679665.1 Rectinema sp.
CCTGTTGCGGTCGCAGTGCGCCCGAAAGCCGCAGACCCGGGAAATCCGCCTTGGCGACGCCACCTTCCTGAGAGTTCTGGATGCGCCCGACGAAGACACTCTGCGCGTCTATGTCACCGATATCACCGAGCGCAAGCGGGCCGAGGAAGAGGTCCGTGCGCTCAACGCCGACCTGGACTTGCGCGTGCGCCGGCGTACGATGGAGCTGTCGGCGGCCAACAAGGAGCTGGAGGCGTTCAGCTACTCGGTATCCCACGACCTGCGCGCTCCCTTGCGCAGTATCGACGGCTTCAGTCTGGCGTTTCTCGAAGACTACGGTTCCATGGTCCCCGAGGAGGGGCGCGATTACCTGGAACGGGTCCGGCGCGGTACCCAGCATATGGGGCAGCTCATCGACGACATGTTGTTGCTGTCACAGGTCACCCGCAGTCGGATGAACATGTGCGAGATCGACATCAGCGCCCTGGCTGCCGAAGTGGCCGGGGAGCTGGCGCGCGAAAACCCGCAGCGGGATCTGCAGATGCGCATCGAGCCTGGTATGACCGCGAGGGGCGATCCCGATCTGCTGCGGATCGTGCTGGTCAACCTGCTGGGCAATGCGTGGAAATTCACGTCGAAACGCGACCATGCACATGTCAGTATGGGCACAGTGCGCGACCCTGCGCGCGGATATGCGTTCTTCGTGCGCGACGACGGAGTCGGATTCGAGCCCAAGTATACGGACAAGCTGTTCGTGGCATTCCAGAGGCTGCATTCGATACGGGATTTCCCCGGTACTGGCATAGGACTGGCGACGATTCAGAGGATAGTCCGGCGCTACGGCGGCGAGGTGTGGGCCGAGGGCGAAGTCGACCGGGGAGCGACGTTCTACTTTACGATTCCGGACCTGCACGAAGTTATTTCAGAAAAGGAGCAACAACCATGAGCGAAAAAATCATCCTGCTGGTCGAAGACAATCCGGACGATGTCGCATTGACGCTGCGGGCATTCAAGAAGAACAATATCGCCAACGAGGTTGTCGTCGCGACCGACGGGAAGGAAGCGCTGGAATACTTGTCCGTAACCGGCAAATACGAGGGGCGGAGCGCAGCCAATCTTCCCCAGGTCGTCCTGTTGGACCTGAAACTGCCGAAGGTGAGCGGGCTCGAGGTCCTGCGGGCCATACGGACGGATCCGCGAACACGGTTGCTGCCCGTTGTGGTCCTGACCTCCTCCTCCGAGGAGCCCGACATCGTCGCCAGCTATGAGCTGGGAGCCAACAGCTACATCCGCAAACCCGTGGACTTCAACCAGTTCCTGAAAGCCATACAGAACCTCGGCCTGTATTGGCTGGTGCTGAATCTGGCACCGCCCGTCCAGGGCGCGTCCTTCAATCCTGGGCCTTGACCACGATACTCGCCATCAAGGCAAAACCCGATATCTCGACCCAGGGAGCGCCGCGGTCGATGCGCCGCTCCACGTCCTCGGCCATGCGCGCTTCGCCCATGAAGGGAAATGCCGACATTTTGACCGGTAGCCCGTGCGGGACGATGACCTTGATCTCGCCCATCAGGGAAAATGCGTCGATTTTCAGCCTTCCCGACGGCAAGGCGGTGTGGCGCAGGTCGAGGACAGTCTCTCCCATCAGCGTGAAACTGGTGACCGAGTTTCCCCCCAGCCAGTCGCCGGTCATGCGGCGGTCGCCCATGATGCATGCGACCGTTTCGGTCGGTCCGCCGCGGTCTTCGACGCGCAGGGCCGTTTCTTCGTAACGAGGCTCCCGCATTTTCTTCGGAACACCGGTTTTCGGTGCGGCCCGGGGCATCGGGGATTCCGGGAGATCGGCCACGCAGGCCTCGAGATCCGTCTGCCCGCGCGCACGTTGGACTAAAGAGGCGCGTTTTTCATACTCGTCGACATCGATGTCGCCGAGTGCGAACGCCGAAGTGAGCCGGTCGAGCGCCTTTTGCCGGCCGCTCTCAAGGAAGTCGACGGAGCCCGTATCCGGCGCTCCGCGGTAACGATCGTTCATGATCCGCTCCTGGTACTTTGAGGATATCGTGAAGCGGGCGCGGGTTCAGGCTTTATGGTCTGCGAAATCACCATACCCGCCAGCATAAGCGCGCCGCCCAGGGCGGTACGCCCGTCGATCGTCTCGCCGAGAATGACGGCGCCGCCCAATGCCGCGAAGAGCGCTTCCATCGAAAGTATGATGGAGGCATGGGCCGGATGGGCGGTTTTCTGCGCGACGATCTGAAGGGTGAATGCGACACCGATGGAGAGAAAGCCGCCGTAGAGGATGGGTATGGCGGCGGCCATGGTGCCCGCGAAAGGCGCGGGTTCGAAGGCGACGGCCGAGATCAGGCTGAGCGCGGCGCAGACGGTGTATTGGCCAAACCCGAGTTCGGAAGGATCCATTACCCTCGCGAGCCTGCCGACGATGATGATGTGAAAGGCCCAGAAAAAGGCTCCGATCAGTACAAGTATGTCGCCGGGGGCCATCCGGAAGCCGTTGCGGATTGAGAGAAGGTAAAGGCCCGTCAGGGCGAGGGCGGCTCCCATCCAGATGCGCAGGCCCGCTTTTTTACCGCCAAGCACGCCGAGCAAAGGCACAATGACCACATAGAGGCAGGTGATGAAGCCTGCGTTGCCCGCGGTCGTCTCGACTAGGCCGATTTGCTGGAGGCTGGAACCCGCAAAGAGAACCAGACCCGCCGCGGCCGACCACAGAGCTTTTTCCGCGCTCTTCATGGGCGGCGTTCCGGCGTCTGCCGTCGATGCTCCGATGGCGGCCGTCCTTGCCCTGGCGCGCGAGGCGCGCAGCGCGAA
>JBDKUJ010000241.1:0-7870 GCA_039679665.1 Rectinema sp.
GGTCGCGTATCGCACGCGGCAGGGCCGCCGCCGAATCGCCTTTGAAATACGCGAAATTCGCGATGTCCGACCCGCGGGCGCGGGATGCGCGGACAGCCGTTTCCACAGGCTCGTTCCAGCCGGCGGCGAAATCGACGCCCCGCTTGAGCCGCCCCGCTCCGGTTGCGGTATCGACCAGGAAAGGCGCTACGATCGCCTTCACGATCCGGTCCGACCAGCCGCCCGCGTACATGATTCCCGTGTCGATCACGCCCGGATGGACGGCCGCGCAGCGGAGCCCCCAGGAAATGCCGCGCGACGCGAATTCGGCCGAAAACGCGGCGAGCGCGAATTTCGCCGCGGCGTAATACAGGGCTCCGCCTGCGACACCTTTCGAGCGCGGTCTGGCGTTCTCGTCCCGCGAAAGCCGCGCAAACACCGATTTCCAGCTTGAAACGGAGTGTATGGCCGAAACCGTATCGACGACGGCGGGGTGCACGGAACGTTTCAGAAGAGGCTCGAGCAGTCTCGTCAGGAGGAAGGGCGAGAGGAAATCGGTCTGCATTACAAGCTCGAAACCGTCGGCACCGGAAGCGCCGTGTCCGTGCGCGATGCCCGCATTGTTTACCAGGAGATCGAGCGGCCGGGCTTCGGTCATGAGCTGCGCGGCGAGGGCGCGGACGGAAGCGAAGGAAGCGAGGTCGAGTTCGACGAAGGCGATCCTGCCGAAAGCGGCGCGCCCGGCTGCGGAAGGACCGGCCGCGGCTTCAAGGGCCTGGCGGGCGCGCCGCGTGTCCCTGCACGCGGCGATCGTGTCCCAGCCTTCGCGCGCGAGATCGAGGGCCAGAACCGCCCCCAGGCCGCGGGACGCCCCCGTCACCAGCGCACGTCTACCTTCGGCCGGAAGTCTGTCCATCGGATCGGTCACCTTTCGGGAAAATACGCGGAAACCGCGTGGATCAATGCGTCGCGATATGCGTCGGGGGCGACCCAGAACGAATCGCTGTGTTTGCCGCCCTCGATTTCCAGAATCGTTTTTTCGGTCGGGCACGCATCATACAGAATTCGTTCCATCGCAAACGGCACGAAATCGTCGACCTTGCCGTGCACGAAAAGAAAGGGTATGCGCGTCTTGCGCAATTGCGCCACCGCGGAAGCGTCGCGGACGGAAAATCCGATCTTTCGTTCCGCAAGCTTTTCTGCGGCGTTCAGCATCGGAAATGCGGGGAGGCCGTACATGCGCTTGAGCTGATGGCGCAGAATGTCTTCGACCGATGTGTACCCGCAGTCTTCGACCGCGAATTTCACCGCCGGCGAAAGATCTTCCTCGCCCGCCGCCATCATCACGGCGGAAGCTCCCATCGACACGCCGTGCAGCATGATGCCCGCTCCGGGGCCGTTTCTCTCTGCAATCATTTTGGCCCATTTCACCAGATCGCGGCGGTCAGGCCATCCGAAACCGATGAAGGTTCCCCCCGATTCCCCGTGACCCCGCATATCGGGCATCAGCACGTCGAATCCCACTTTTTCGAGGTAGAAGCGCGCGAAGGCGGCCATGTCGGCGCCCTTGCCGGAATAGCCGTGTACGAGAATGACTGTGTTTTTACTTTCGCGGGGAGCCTTCAGATACCACGCGGACAGCGGAATTCCGTCTTCGCTTTCCAGCGGGACACGCTGCGCGCCCGAGGCGGCGAACCAGTTGCGTTCTGTAGCCCAGCAGTCGAGCACTGTATCGCCGCAGTCAGTGTCGGAAGCGAATTCCGGATCACTGCGCAGAAAGGTTTTCGGTTTTCGCGCAAAGGCGATCGAGTAGAGTACGTTGGCTCCCACGGTGAGGGCGACGGAAAAAACCGCGACTGCGGCTCCTGCGGAGACTGCGGCGATCGCAGCGGGGGTCATACCCGGTCCGCGGTCTCGACCGCGAAACAGCGCATCGAAATGCTCGCGTTCTGGATCGATTCGTGGAAATAACGCAGACGGTCGCCTTCGCCCGCGCATCCCAGCACCGCAAGCGCCGGAAGATAGTGCTCGGGTGTCGGTACCGCCAATTTCGACATTTCGACAGGCAGGGCGAACGAAGCGAGAGCCTCTCTGTCGCCGCGCGCGACGCGATCCTTGAAGCGTTCGTCGAATTCTTTCGCCCAGGGGTAGGCGGGCGCGTCCGTATCGAATTCGAAAGCCGACAGATTGTGTACGATATTCCCGGACCCCAGGATCAGTATGCCTTCTTCCCGCAAGGGCGCGAGGGCAGCGCCCAGGGCGAAGAAATCCTTCGGATGGTTCCGGTAATCGAGGCTCAGTTCCAGAACGGGCACCGAGGCGTCGGGATACATGTGAACGAGGACCGCCCACGCCGCATGATCGATTCCGCGCGAAGGATCGGCGGTCGGTTCATGCAAACCCGCCGCGGACAGAAGTCCGACAGCGCGCGCGGCGACCGCCGGGTCACCCGGAGGGGCGTATTGCACACGGTACAACTCGTCGGGAAAGCCCGAAAAGTCGTATATCTGGCGCGGCGCCGGCGCGGCGGTCACTCTCGTCCCCGGTGTCATCCAGTGCGCGGACACGACTAGCACGGCCGCGGGCCGGGGCATCGCGGAAGCCTGCGCGGCGAGAGATTCCGTATATGCGTTATGCGATATGGCGTTCATGGGCGAACCGTGCCCGATAAAAATCGCCGGCATTCTGGTCTTCATAGGCTCCCCCGCTAAACTTTATGTCCTGATCATTTACTGACCCGGCAATTGAGGCTTTTTCAAAAGTCGGAAGACTTTTGAAATTGGCTCATTGACTGTAATCAAGATAGCATTTTCTGTCGGGCGTTTCCACTTCGGGCGTCCATTCGGACGCCCAGAAGTTCGGGCAGGATTTCCTCGGCCCTGCCGAGACGGATTTCGCGAAACCACGGAACGGGAGGATCGAGAGGTTCCAGATTGACGAATATCGTGCGGGCCCCGGAAACAGCCGCTTTCCGCGCATAATCGGCGGCCGGCCACACGGTTCCCGAAGTGCCCGCCGCGATGAAAAGGTCGCATGATGCGACGGCGGCGGCGGCCTCGCGGCCTTCCGGTCCGAGCGTCTCGCCGAAGAAAACGATATCGGGACGGAGCGGAGAACCGCACAGCGGACAGCGCGGCGTCCCGCCCGAATACGACTCGTCGTCATCGAAAGGCTCGAGAGCGCATTCCGGATCGCTGCAGCGGGTGCGGCGCACTCTGCCGTGCAATTCCGCGACGCGGCGGCTCCCTGCGCGCAAGTGCAGGCCGTCCACATTTTGCGTGGCGAGAAGGAAGCGCGAGTCTTCGGGCAGACTGCGCTCGAATTCCGCGAGGGCGAGATGCGCGGAATTCGGCTCGGCCCGGGCGGCATCGATGCGGGCTTCGCCCCAGAATGACCAGACCGAGTCAGGATCACGCATGAACGTATCGATATGCGACAGCCGCACCAGCGTTCCGTCGTTCCAGAGCCCGCCCGGTCCCCGGAAAGGCTTTATTCCCGAAGCGACGGAAAGCCCCGCTCCCGTGAGCACGACAATGGAACGATACGCGCCCGGATCGATGGATTCCATGACCGCAACTATACGACGGCGGGCCCACTGCCGTCACGTCGGCAGTGGGCCCGCTGACCCGTCATACCGCGGTTCAGGCGGTCGCTATTTTCTTTCCGAACTCGACGCAGGCTTCCAGAGCCTGGTCATCGGGATTCCAGAGCACTTTGAGCGCGGGGGCGGCTATTTCAAAGCCCCCCGCAGCCAGGGACTTTTCTATCCTGGAGGTTCCTTCGCCCGACCAGCCGTGGCAGCCGAACGCTGCGGCTTTCTTCCCGGAAAAACGCAGTCCTTCGATTTCCTCGAGAATTCCGGCAGTCGCGACGGATACGCCTTTGTTTATGGTGGGAGATCCCACGAGTACCGTCTTGGCCCTGAATACCTCGGTGATCACATCGTTTTTGTCGCTCTTGGCCAGATTGAAAAGTTTTACCGTCACGTCACGATCGGCTTGCGCGATACCGCGGGCGATGGCCTCGGCCGCGTGCCGCGTGCCTTCCCACATCGTGTCGTACAGAATCGCGATCTGATTTTCCTTGTACGAATCGGCCCATTTGAGATATTTGTGCACGATCTGCGTCGGGTCGTTCCGCCAGATCACGCCGTGGCTCGTGGCGATGATGTCGATCGGCAGGCCCAGCGCGAGCACTTCCTTGATTTTCGCGGTCACCAGCCTGGAGAAGGGCGTGAGGATATTCGCATAGTATTTGATGCACTCGGCTTCGAGTTCGTCGGGATCGACGAGATCGTTGAAGAGTTTTTCGCTCGCGTAGTGCTGACCGAACGCGTCGTTGCTGAAAAGGATGCTGTCGCCCGTCAGATAGGTGGCCATGCTGTCGGGCCAATGGAGCATACGCATTTCGACGAACACGAGCTTCTTGCCGTTGCCGATGTCGACGGAATCGCCGGTCTTGACGGTGCGGAAATTCCAGTCGCCATGATACTGGCCCTTAAGCGATTTAACGGCGTTCTCGGTGCAGTAGATGGGCAGATCGGGCCTGCGCGCGATCAGTTCGGGCAGGGAACCGGAATGGTCGGTTTCGCCGTGGTTCGCGACGACGAAGTCGATGTTCGCGAGTCCCACTTCCTTTTCGAGATTGTCGACGAATTCCTTGGCGTAAGGTTTCCATACCGTATCGATCAGTACGGTCTTTTCCTCGCGCACGAGATACGAATTATAGCTCGACCCGCGATGCGTCGAGTATTCGTCGCCGTGGAATCGCCTCAACTCCCAATCGATCTTGCCGACCCACCACACATTGTTTTTCACCGATGTCTTCATGCATGGCCTCCTTGCCTACCTCTCAATGATACGCTATTTCCAGCGCACCGGCCGTAACAACAGTTACAGTTAGGCCAATAAGAAGGGGCTGTCCACGATGACATCGTGGACAGCCCCTTCTTATTGGTCAGGCGGGAATGAACAACCCGCCTGCGAATCACAAACCCATCGGCTTGCGCTTGTTCCATGCGTCCCTGATCACGGAAACGATGGAACCATGGGCGTCATTGAGACTCATGGTCGCACCGGTCCGGACATCGACCAGCATCGCCTTTTCCTCGGCGCTCATCGGGTCCACTTTCGCTTTGTCCTTGGCGTTCGTCGTGGCGGGATTCAGCGGGCGGCCATTGACTTCGCTCAGGTATTTGGCGAACCAGGCGTCCAGTTCGTCGACGCTTTTGCCGATGAAAAGCTTTTCGTAGGCGTCCATCTGGTGATACCAGTCGTTCTTCGGGTTCATGCCATAGGCATCGCCCCGATCGCGCTTCGACTGCCATGCGGTTACGGCCGCCGCTACGGCTTCGGGCGTCACCGGCGCTTTCCCCGTGACCTTGCCGGTGGCATGGTCGGTCAGATTGAGCTCGGTCGTGTTGGGCCAGCCGGCGAAGTGCGGCATCGAAGCCCCGTCGTAGTTGGGCGTGCTCACTTCGAGAGCGTCCACTTCCAGATCAACGATCTTGCCGACTTTGTCGAAGACTACGGCGGCATAGACATAATTAAAGCTGTAAACCTGCATCCCTTCGCTGTCCTTGCCGGGACCTACGCGGAAGGTGGGAGCGCGGCCGATGCCGAGAAACAGTTCCTGGGCCGAAGCGGCGGACAGGACGAGGAGTGCGAGCGCGAGCACGGTCACGATTCGTTTGGACAATGTATTCCTCCATGACGGTGCCTTTCCGGCTCCGCCGATATCGGGAAAGAATTATACATTGAATCCAATATATTGCAATAAAAAAAGAGTGAATCGGACATCAAAAGCTGATTATCGTTGAAAAAATCTCGACCGGTTTATTTTCCCGCACCGATGCGCCGCCCGGCGCGCGCTCTCGGATCAGGGCGCGTTCTCCCGGATCAGACAGGAAAGGCCGATGCGATTTTGGCGACTACCTTCTGTATGCCGCTTTCGCGGCCGGCGCCCGACCAGTTCACGATGCCCGTCGCGGCGACCGAAGCGCCCGACGCTTCGAGAGTCTTCAGTATCTCGCCGACCGCCTGGTTTCCGCCGGTCCAGTGCCAGGGCAGGGCCTTGGTTACGAAACAGGCGGCCCTGGCTCCGCCGAGCGACGGCAGGGCGCCGAGCCATGCCGCCATGGCGGGAGGCAGGGAAAAAGCCTGCACGGGCGAAGCGAACACATACGCATCACATCCACTTACGGCGGGCCGTTTCAAATCGGCGAGCGAAGGTTGCACTCTTCCGGCTCCCTGACTCTCGATCCTGACTCCCAGAAGATCCTCGACTGCCGGTTCATGTCCCATTTCGGTCAATTTCTCCGCAAGGAGACGTGCCACCGAAAGCGTATGCCCGGCTTCCGAATACACAAAAATGCCGATTTTCATGATCCCTCCACAGTTTTTCCGCGTCCCGCGGGTTTTTCGCTTCCCGCGAATCCGTCCGCTTTCGAAGCGCATTGCAGCGCATAATACTCCGATTTCAAAAGGCCATACATGTCGATGTCGACATACGCGCCGCGCAGCCTGAATCCGTTCCGGATCGTGCCTTCCTTCGCGAAGCCGTGCCGCAGAGGCAGGGCCGCGCTCCGCGAATTGTCCGGCTGGCAGCAGACCAACGCCTTGTCCAGAGCGAGGTCGACGAAAATGTGGTCGAGCATGCGCACGAAGGCGCGGTGCATGACGCCTTTGCCCTCGTGCGCTTCATCTATGAAATACGCCATTTCCGCGCACAGGATCGCTTCCTCGACGTGGGACACGCCGATGGTGCCGATGAGGTTTTCCCCTTCGCGCAGCCGTTCGAATATCCCCCACATCGTGCCGTCGCGGCGCGCGGTTTTTCCGGCGAAAAGAAGGATAATTTTTTCGGTATCCGCGACCGTCTTTATTCCCGCGATGAAGGCGAGCCGTTTTGACAGCCTTGCGCGTTCCCGTTCGAGAAGCTCGTAATAGGAAATCGCATCCTGCGGCCCCAGAGTGCGTACAGAATATCCGTCGCCCAGGGAACATTCGACAGCGATCGCGCCTTTCTCCGGCGTTCTGGCGCGGCCGCCGCCCGCGACGGACTTTTCGAAAACATATTGTTCTTTCGTTTTTTCGAATCCGCGCCCCAAATAGAATCCGTGCGCCTCTTTTCGCATCGCGTTGGCCCGCAGGCGAATCCTGTCGAATCCTTTTTCGGCGGCCCAGGATTCCGCCCTCGCGACCAATGCCGTACCAATGCCTTCGCCCCGATGCGCGGCATCGACGACCAGGCCGGAGATTTCGGCGCAGTCGCGGGAGTAAAAACTTTTCGCGCTTTTCACGCTGGTCCATCCCACCGCGCAGCCGTCCGCGTCGGCGACGAATAGCGCAATGCCGCCGCTTTCGGACATTGCGGCGAGCGACGAAAGGAATTTGTCGGCGAAGGCCGCGGATTCGTTGGCATACCCGAGCTGGTCCGCGAGCCGGCGAAGCGCCTCCGCGTCGGAAAAACGCGCCTCGCGCACCGCGATCCCGTTCGATTTCATGCCCCGATCATGACAGAATCCGATTCTCCGCGCTACGGGCTTCAGGCGAATCTTGCGGCCCATGAGGGAATCGGGTATCCTGCCGTTCATCGCGCAGGGCATACCGAGAGACAAGGAAACCATGGCGGCCGATTTTCTGCCGATGGCGGCATACATTTTCATAACGACTTTCACTCCGGGGCCGAATAACGTATCGGCCGCGGCGGCCGGCCTCAAATTGGGCTTGCGGCGTACGCTTCCGTATCTCTTCGGCATCGCTTCCGGATTCTTCCTGGTAATGACCGCATCGGGACTTTTCAGCGTATTCCTTCGGACCCGATATTCGGCGATCGCGCCTTACCTCAAATGGATCGGCTTCACCTATATGCTCTGGCTCGCCGTATCGCC
>JBDKUJ010000242.1:0-3264 GCA_039679665.1 Rectinema sp.
ACACTGAAGGCGACCGTCGACGAAAGAATCGCCGACGGCCTTTATTTCGCGAGCGCTTCATCTCTGTTCGCGAAACTCATCGCGAGACCGGAGCTTCTGGAAACGCCCGAACCCGCCGGTTTCAGGGCTGACTGAACCGCGGATCGTCTTTCAAATCGACTTACGCGGATTCTTTCGCAGATTTTTTCGCCGAATCTTTCGATGTTTCCCTGGACGGGTCCTTCGATTTTTCACCGGAAGGAGCGACGGAGCCAGCGTCCGCTTTCGCTTCGGATGCGGTTCGGGACTCGGATTTCCGCGATACGGAGCCGGAGGTAGCGGCGGAAGCCCGCTTGGAATCGGTCACATAAAAACCGGAACCCTTGAAAATTACGCCCGTGCCGCCGCCTATCACGCGGCGCACGTCGTGACCGCATTTGGGGCAGACGCGAACCGGTTCGTCCGACATGCTCTGAAATTTCTCGAACTTGTGGGTACAGTGGCGGCATTCGTATTCATACGTGGGCATTTGAAGAAACCTCGGTCTTGGCGGAAAATATTCCTGGATAAAATATAGCGAAGCACCCTTGCGAGGGTAAAGAGGCCTAAAGAGGCCGGGACCACGTTGCGGTTCGCCTGAATAAGCTTCAGTGCAGAACCCCCAGCCTCTTTCCTACACGCGTAAAGGCGGCGACGGCGAAATCGATCTGCTCGGCGCTGTGCGCGGCGGAAATCTGCACGCGTATGCGCGCCTTGCCCCGCGGGACGACCGGGAAGGAGAAACCGATCACGTAGATCCCTTCGTCGAGAAGGGCGTCGGCCATCGCGTGCGCCAATTTTTCGTCATAGAGCATAACGGGGCATATCGGATGGGTTCCGGGCCGGAGGTCGAAACCCGCGGCCTTCATGCCCGAACGGAACCGCGCCGTGTTGACTTCGAGCTTGTCGCGCAGGGAGGTCGAGCTTGAAAGCAGGGCCAGCGCTTCCAGCGTGCCACCCACGATGGCGGGAGCGAGCGAATTCGAGAAAAGGTAGGGTCTGGCTTTCTGGCGCATATACTCGACAATCTCGGACCGGGCCGCGATCACGCCGCCCGAGGCCCCGCCGAGGGCTTTGCCGAACGTTGTCGTGATGATGTCGACCCTGCCCCCCACCCCGCAATGCTCCCAGGTTCCCCTGCCCGTCTTGCCTGTAAAACCTGTGGCGTGGGAATCGTCCACCATGACCAGGGCGCCGTACTTGTCCGCCAGATCGCAGATCGACTTGAGGTCGGCGATGTCGCCGTCCATGGAGAACACGCCGTCGGTGGCGATCATCCTGACGCGGCAGCCCGAGGCTTCCTTGAGACAGCGCTCCAGGCCCTTGGCGGTCTTGCCCGTATCGGCGTCGAGTTCCTCGACATCGCGCATGTCCGCGTGCTTGTAGACCCAGCGCTTCGCCTTGCAGAGCCTTACGCCGTCTATGATCGAGGCGTGGTTCAGGCTGTCCGCGATTATGGCGCAGTCCTCGTCCAGAAGCGGCTCGAACACCGCTCCGTTGGCGTCGAAGCAGGAGGAAAAGAGAATGGCGTCTTCGGTACCGAGATACTCCGCGACCTTCCGCTCCAGAACCTTGTGGGGCGCCTGCGTGCCGCAGATAAAGCGCACGGAGGAAAGACCGTAGCCCCATTCATCCATGGCTTTCGAAGCCGCGGCCGCGAGGCGCGGGTCGCCCGAAAGGCCGAGATAATTGTTGGCGCAGAAATTCAGGACTTCCTTGCCGTCCCTGACCCGGATATGCGCTCCCTGCGGCGTAGCGATCACGCGCTCGCCCTTATAGAGTCCCTCTTTGCGAATTCGATCGAGCCTGTCGGCCAGTTCGGCCTTGAGATTACCGTACATTGTCCACTTCCCTTCCGGACCGCGGCTTGATGAATCCGAAAAAACTGCCGACGAGCCCGCCGATGATATGCGTGAATTGCGACACATTGTCCTTGACTGCCACCGCCTTCCATATCTCGCCGCCCAGGAACACTATCATCACAAGGATAAAGGTGAGCGGGATTTCCCCTTTGCGGAAATTCGTTATGGAAGAAAGCATTATCATCATGAACACGACGCCCGACGCACCCATGAGCACTGTCCCGGGGAAAATGAACACATTGAGGAGCCCGGTCACCAGGGCTGTTATGGCCATCATGCCGAGGATTCGCAGCGAACCGTACGCGTTCTCCAGAATGGGCCCGAGAAGGAGGACCATAGTGAAGTTCGAGATGTAATGATCGATGCTGGCATGTCCGGCGATATGCGTGAAAAGCTTCAGGTAATCGCCGAACATGTTCGACCGGAAAGGAGCGGGCGTGGAGAACGCCAGTGCGGTGAGCGAAGGGAAAACCGTAAGGCTCAACCCGAGCACTATGGCGGAGAGGAAGGTATAGGTCAGAGTAACGGGCGCGTTGTACCGGATGCGCATGGTCGCCTCCAGGTCCTTATCAGATGTCGAGGTCGAGCGAAACCGGACAGTGGTCCGATCCGGTCACGCCGGGGTGGATCGCGGCGGCACGTACGGCGGGCATGAAGCCTTCGTCCACGCAATGATAGTCGAGGCGCCACCCGATATTGTTTTCGCGCGCGCTGGGGACTCTGTAGGTCCACCAGCTGTAGTTTCCCGGTTCGGGATGAAGGGTGCGGAAGGTGTCCACATAGCCGGAACCGATAAATTTACCCATCCAGTCCCTTTCTTCGGGAAGATAGCCCGCGTTGCCCTCGTTTTCCTTGGGCCGCGCGAGGTCGATCGCGGTGTGGGCGATGTTGTAATCGCCCGCGACCACGACATGCCTGCCTTCACGCACGAGGCCGTCGCAGTAGGATAGCATTGCGTCGCAATAGCGGAGTTTGTAATCGAGGCGGGCGCCCGCTTCCTGGCTGTTGGGGAAATATGCCGAAACGAGAATAAAGTCGCCGAAATCGGCGGCCATGGTGCGACCTTCGGCGTCGAATTCGGCCGTACCCAGGAAAGAAACGGATTTCGCCTCGCGCCTGGAAAAAATCGCCGCGCCCGAATAACCGCGCCGGTCTGCCTGAGCCCAATATATGTAATACGGCTTGCCCCCGGAATCGACCGGCATCCTGAGTTCGTCGGGGAGCTGGTCGAAGTGGGCCTTGGTCTCCTGGAGACAGAGAAAATCCGGGCTTTCGCGGGCGATCCAGTCGTACAGACCCTTGCCGGCGCAGGCGCGGATGCCGTTCACGTTCCATGAAAAAAGACGAAGCATTGCGTCTCCTCGCGATAGGATGCTTTCCCGAT
>JBDKUJ010000243.1:0-3664 GCA_039679665.1 Rectinema sp.
CGACATGGTCAAGGCCGGCATCATCGACCCGGCCAAGGTCACCCGCTCCGCGCTCCAGAACGCCGCCTCCGTCGCGGCGCTCCTCCTTACCACCGAATGCGCCATCACTGACCTGCCCGAGCCCAAAACGGCTCCCGCCGGTGGTGGTGGAATGGGCGGCGGTATGGGCGGAATGGGCGGCATGGATTACTGAGCAGTTCTCGTTTTGTACAATAAAAGCCGCGCCCGCGAGGGCGCGGCTTTTTCATGGGCAGCTCCGCTCAGGCCGCCTATGCCCAAGGAATTCTTGTGAAATCGCTTGCGATTTCACTCGTGCTGACGCGCAAGCGCAGCAAGGCGCCTTTTTGTTGACCGGCGCCGGCAAAAATCCTATCTTTAAATACGATACTGAATGGTGCCGTATTTGAAGATTCCGGAATCGGCATAAACGGATACGGACACCATCGGCAATGCGATACATCTACGGAGGTGGAAGACTATGCGATATTCCATGCAGGGAAAAGTGGCGCTGATAATCGGCGGAGGCGGAGGCTCGGGAAGGATGGCTTCGATCGCTTTCGCAAAAGAAGGATGCAAGGTCGTAGTGGCCGACGTCCTTGAAGAAGCGGCCAAAGAAACGGCGGCGCAGATAGAAGCCATCGGAGGGAAAGCCGTAGCCGTCAAATGCGATGTCGCCAGCGAAAAATCCGTCGCGGCGGCGGTCAACCTCGCGGTCGATACATATGGCGGGTTGAACTATGCCCTCAACATCGTTGGTACCAATACGGATTTCACCGCCATCGCCGATGTTCCCATAGAGAATTTCGACAAAATGATCGAAATCAATACCCGCAGTACGTATCTGGGCATGAAACACCAGATCCCCGCGATAAAGAAATCCGGGGGCGGGGCTATCGTCAACATGGCTTCCCTCGGCGGTCTCGTCGGCCAGCGCAAGCAGGGAGTATACAACGCGACGAAATTCGCCGTGGTCGGCATGACCAAAGCCGCCGCTCTCGATTACGCAAAAGACGGCATCAGAATCAACTGCGTATGCCCCGGTCCCATGCTGTCCGCGGGGATGAATGCCGCCCTGGCCAAAGACCCCCATTTCGGCGATCAGTATCTCGTCGACGTGCCCATGGGCCGCTTTATCGGTCAGGAAGAAGTCGCCGAAGCTTTTGTATGGCTCTGCTCCGACAATGCCTCCGCGATCACGGGAATCGCGTTGCCCGTCGATGGCGGCATGGCTGCGGACTGACGGCGAACACCGGTCCGTTCCCTATCGTTACAAGAGAGGCGCTCCCGAAGGAACGCCTCTCTTTTTTGCGTCACCGCCGGAACGGCTCGATGGTTTCTTCCACCAGTTTTCGGATTTCTTCGCGGCCGCAATACTTGTCGCTCAGCAAGTGGACCATTATGAGGCCGAGCACCATGTCGGGAATCCGCTCCAGCCTTTTGTCCGTATCCAGTTCGCCGCGCGCGACGGCGCGGACCACGACTTCTTCGATCTGCCTTCGCCTCGATTCGAGTATTTTGAGGGATATCGCCGACCTCAATTCCGCGTCGCGGATTCCCACGGAAGAGAGATCGAGAAATACCGCCAGCGCGTCACGGAACGCGTTGCCGTCCGGCACGACCGATACGATGAGCGTTATGTCGCCCGAGAGCGAATTGGTGTTCGGCGCTTCGAGCGGCACAACCTTTTCGAGCCAATAGGCGACCGCATCCGCGACCAGCATCGATTTCGCCGGCCAGCGACGGTAGAGCGTCGCTTTGCTTGCATGCGCTCTGGCCGCTATCTCATTGATGCTCAAGCGTTCGTAGCCGACTTCAACAAGCCCGCGGAGGGTGGCGATCAATATCGCGACGCCCCTCGCGATGTCGCGGGGTCTGCCTCTATGCCCGAGTTCGCACGGTTTTTCCATTGACGTCCACCATGGCGCATGGTACTGTTAATTACGGAACCATACGGTACCGTAAATGCCGAACCCGTATACCGATCGTGAAGCCAGGGCACGACGGCCGACGACAATGCTTTTTCGCTTTGGCCGTCGCCATTCGACAACAACAGCATGCTAGCAGATGCCGAAGCCCAGTTCAATCGAAGCTTCGATACTGGATTCGTATTTTTTCGAATGGCGAACTCGCGCTGCAAATGCCAAGACCGAAAGCGTTCCGCTCGGTCCCCGCCTCTCGGACTCATGACCGGCTCGGGTCATCTCGAATCGGGAGGAGGGCAGACGATGAATGACAATCCTGCTAGCCAGCAGCACGAAGAACGCCTGTTGATCGATGGGCGCCTGATGCGCGCAAAATCCGGCGCGACCTTCGAAAACATCAATCCGGCGACGGAAGAAATCCTCGGCGTAGTGGCGGATGCTTCCATGGAGGACATGGATCGCGCCATTGCCGCAGCTCGGAGGGCCTTCGATGAAACGGACTGGGCGACCAACCGCGAACTGCGCAAGCGCTGCCTGGAGCAGCTGCACGCGGCCATAGTGGAGGAAAAGGAGCTTTTCCGCGCCGAACTGGTGGCCGAAGTCGGAACGCCGCTCGCGCTCACTTTCGGTCCGCAGCTCGACTGGCCCCTTTCGGACGGCCTGCTCTGGCCCGCCCGCGAGATCGATTCCTTCCCGTGGTACCGGAAAATTTCCGACCAGACGCTGGGCGGAGGCACTCCCACCTACCGATGGGTCTGGAAGGAAGCCATCGGCGTCGTAGCGGCGATAATTCCCTGGAATTTCCCGTTCGAGATCACGATCAACAAGATCGGCCCCGCCCTCGCCACGGGCAACACCATGGTGATCAAAGCGGCGACCCAGACGCCATGGAACGCCACCCGGATCGGACGGCTTATCGCCGAAAAGACCGATATCCCGGCCGGCGTGGTCAATATCGTGGCCACGCAACACCACGACGTATCGCAGCTTCTGTTCACTGATCCGCGCGTCGACATGGTGTCCTTCACCGGATCCACCGCGACGGGGAGGCTCCTCCTCGAGGCGGCCGCGCCGACCTTCAAGCGGACGCTGATGGAACTCGGCGGAAAAAGCGCCAACATCGTGCTGGACGACTGCGACTTTGCCCAGGTTCTCCCCGGCGCCGCGGCCGCATGCATGCACGCCGGACAGGGTTGCGCCCTGCCCACCCGCCTTCTCCTGCCGAAATCCCGCTACGCTGAGGGGATCGCCATTCTCACTGAAGTGTGGAAGCACATTCCATGCGGCGATCCGACCGACATACACACGATCGCGGGCCCCCTCGTGACCGCGAAACAGCGGGAGCGCGTTCTCGGATACATCGAAAAAGGAAAGGCCGAAGGCGCCCGCCTCCTCGTGGGCGGAGGAAGGCCGAAGGATCTTCCGCGCGGATGGTTCGTCGAGCCGACCCTGTTCGCCGACGTCGACAACATGTCGACGATCGCCCAGGAAGAGATATTCGGGCCCGTCCTCGCGGTCATTTCCTACAAGGACGACGAAGATGCGATCCGCCTCGCCAATCAAAGCCGGTACGGCCTATCCGGCACGATCTCTTCCGCTTCGCCGGAACGCGCGCTCAATGTCGCGAGGAAGGTGCGGACCGGATCGCTCATCGTCAACGGCGGCAGTTTCTACGGCGCGGAAGCGCCCTACGGCGGCTACAAGTGGAGCGGCATCGGGCGGCAATGCGGAATCGAGGGCTT
>JBDKUJ010000244.1:0-6958 GCA_039679665.1 Rectinema sp.
TCAATCAGCGCCCCGAAGTCCTCGCGAAACTCGATGCGGCGGTGCGGCGCGCAGGCGCCGAACCTCTCATGCGACCGATTCGCGGCGGCACAGACGGTTCCAGGCTTACGGAGATGGGCATTCCCACACCGAACGTGTTCACGGGCGGCTACAATTACCACAGTCGCCACGAATGGGCTTCAGTAGCGGAAATGGCCCTCGCCGTCGATACGGCTCTCCATCTGGTGGCGCTCTGGGCGGAGTGATTTCCCCCGCGCTCGGGCGACAGCTTGTCTCAGGGCCTCTCCACGCACATCGCGATACCCATCCCGCCGCCGATACAGAGCGTGGCAAGGCCGCGCCGTGCATTGCGGCGTTTCATCTCGTGCAGAAGGGTCGTCAGGATTCGCGCGCCCGAAGCGCCGATCGGATGCCCCAGAGCGATGGCGCCGCCGTTTACGTTCACCTTGGCCATATCGAATCCCAATTCCCTGGATACGGCGATGGATTGCGCCGCGAAGGCTTCATTGGCTTCGATCAGATCGACATCTTCCAGCTTCCAGCCGGCTTTGCGCAGCGCGACCCTCACCGCTTCGACGGGCCCGATGCCCATGATGGCCGGATCGCAGCCGTGCCAGCCATAGGATGCGATGCGTGCCAGAGGCTCGGCGCCTTTGGCCTTTGCGTACTCGGCTCCCGCTACGAGCACGGCCGCCGCGCCGTCGTTTATGCCGGAAGCGTTGGCCGCGGTCACCGTTCCGTCGGGTTTGAACGCGGGGCGGAGTTTCGCGAGGCCGTCGATGGTGACGCCTGAGCGGGGAAACTCGTCGCGGTCCACGACGACCGGATCGCCCTTTTTCTGCGGAATTTTCACGGGCACGATTTCATCCGCGAATTTTCCCGCCTTCATCGCCGCCTCGCACTTGTTCTGCGAAACGACTGAGAACGCATCCTGGTCGGCGCGCGTGATGCCATATTTCGCGGCCACATTTTCCGCAGTGATGCCCATGTGATATCCGTTAAAAATATCGGTCAGTCCTTCAAAAATCATCGAATCGACCAGTTCGCCATTTCCCATGCGATAGCCCGTGCGGGCCTGCCGCAGGAGATAGGGAGCCGCGCTCATGTTTTCGGTGCCGCCCGCGATCACGAGAGAGGAATCGCCCGCCGCCACCGCCTGAGCGGCCGCCGCCACCGCACGCAGGCCCGAACCGCAGACCATATTGATCGTCATGGCCGTTTTTTCGACGGGAATTCCGGACTTGACCAGGACCTGGCGGGCGATGTTCTGCCCGAGACCGGCCTGGAGAACGCAGCCCAGGATTACTTCATCCACATCACTCTTCTCGATGCCCTTGCGCGAAAGCAGGGCTTCGACCACCGTGCGCCCGAGTTCGACAGCCTGGACTTGCGACAGTGTACCGTTGAACGACCCGATCGCCGTCCGCGCGGCGTCGAGTATGTAGATTTCTTTCATCGCATGACTCCTTTGTCATCGGCTTTCCACGCGGGCCAGCCGGATCATTACAAATACCTGATCATTCCTTGCAGCAGAAACAATCGGATGCGACAACGATATCCGCGTCGGTTTTCTCCATGATCCATTCAGGCGTGTAGGGAGGGAAGTATTCCATGAGGCGGAACTGGCCGCCCATGAGGATGAAAAATCCGACGTCGGTCACTACCATGTCGACTTCCCCCGCCGCGGTGAGGGGGAGCGAACATCGATGTTTCAGTTTCGCCGCGCCCGATTTCTCGAAATGCGTGGTAGCCGCGATTACGATGCGCGATCCGGCGACCAGGTCCATGGCTCCGCCCATGCCCGGCACCATCTTGCCGGGGATCTTGTAATTGGCGAGATTGCCGTGCTGATCCACTTCGAGCACGCCCAGCACTGTGTAATCGACATGGCCGCCGCGGATTATTCCGAAGCTGGTGGCCGAATCGAAGAAACATCCGCCGGGAAGGATCGTCACGGGCTGCGCTCCGGCGTTGGTGAGATCCTTGTCCGCCAGGCCGGGCGCGGGGGCGGGCCCCAAGCCGAGAAGTCCGTTCTCGGACTGGAGTATCACGGTCACGTCGGCTGGAACATAATTTCCGACCAACGTGGGCAGACCTATTCCGAGATTGACCACGTCTCCCGACTTGAAGAACCGCGCGATCCTGCGCGCGATGATGTCCTTATCCTCGACATATTCGATCATGACGCGCTCCTCATCCCTTCACCAGGTAATCGACGAAAATCGACGGGGTATGCACCTGATCCGGATCGATGTCGCCTATCTCCACGATTTCTTCCACCTCGGCTATGACCAGAGTGCAGGCCGTAGCCATGAGCGGATTGAAGTTTCGGGCCGTCTTGGAATAGACGAGATTCCCCGCCCTGTCGGCTTTCCTTGCCTTGATGAGCGCCACATCGCCTGGCAAGGGTTCTTCGAGCAGATAAACCTTGTCGTTGACCGTGAGCTTCGTCTTGCCTTCTTCCACTTCGGTTCCGACACCGGTCGGCGTCAGGATTCCTCCCAGACCGTTTCCCGCGGCACGGATGCGCTCGGCCAAAGTTCCCTGCGGTACGAGATCGACGACCATTTCGCCCGCGTTCATCTGGCGCTGCGTCTCGGCGTTCGTGCCGATATGCGACACGATGGCACGACTGAACTGATGGTTCTGGATCAGCGGAGCGACGCCGTTCGCGACGCCTGTCTTGGCATTGATCACCGCTGTATCGTTGCACACGAGGGTCAGGTTTTTCGTCCCGGCGGCGACCAGGGCGGCGAGCACTTTGTCGGGTGAACCGCAGCCGAGAAAGCCTCCGACGTGGACGACCGCGCCGGATTTTACCATCGCGGCCGCTTCGGCCGTCCCGATGACGGGTTTTTCGATCATGGGCATTCCTCCATCGAATATGGGAATGAAGGGAGTGTTTGGAGACAGGAATTTCCGTACGCGTCAGTATAGCATCGGTCCGGGAAAACGGCGGTAAATTCGCTCATTTTGGATCGAATGCCAAAACGCCGTTTCAAGGCAAGAATTCCCGGCCGCCCCCCGCGGCCATTTTCCTGACCACGAAAGTGGCCACGTCGTCGGCGTAGGATCCGCGCCCGAATCCCGCATCGTAGCCGAGCTGTGCCGCCATTTTGTTGGAAATCCTCGGCCCCCCCGCGACGCAAATGAATCGTCCGCGCTCGCCCGCCGCTTCAAGCAGTTCGACAAGCCTGGTCAGGTTTTCTATGTGCACGTCTTTCTGCGTCACGATCTGAGACACGAGAAGCGCATCCGCATTCACCTTTCGCGCGTACTCTATGAGTTTCTCGTTCGGGACCTGCGCGCCGAGGTTATGCGCTTCGATCATCGGATACCGTTCGAGTCCGTAATGATGGTTGCAACCCTTCATGTTCATGATCGCGTCGATACCCACCGTATGCGCATCGAAACCGGTGCACGCGCCCACGATCACCACTTTCCGTCCGATATGCTGGCGAATGAAATCATTGACTTCATCCATGGACATCGATTTTTCCGATTCGTCGCGATCGGCTTCCACCGTTTCGTAATCGACGCCCCTGTCGGTCCTGGCGTAAGCCACGAAAAAAGTGAAATCGTCGGACACGGCGGCCGAATGCACCACTTCGCATTCGCGGAACCCCCAGCCCAGCACGATCACCCGCGCCGCCTCGAGAGCCTTCGGCCCTTCGGGGACGGGGAGGGTGAAAGAAAGCTGTACCTTGCCGTCGTCGATCGTGTCGCCGTAAGGGCGTACGATATGCGCCATCATGCCCTCCCTTTGCCGCAGAGGCCGAGTCCGGCTTCAAGCATGTCTTCCGCCGGATTGAAGTATCCGGGGTCCTTCCGCACGAGACCTTCGAGCCCTTTGCCGCCGTCCTTGGGACGCTTGACTTCGGCGAACATGCCCTGCGCTATCGCTTCCATGAGCCCCGTCGACGAAATCCCGCGAAGGAATTCCACGGTGCTGTCGAGCACTTCCCCGGCGCGCCGGACCATGATGCCGTCCTTCTTGAATTCGATATCGTCGCCGAAAGCGGCCATGTTGTTCATGACGTATTTTGCGTTGTCCACGGCGATGAAGCGGTCCATCATGAACGGCGTATGGATCGCTTCGGTGAGCATTCCGAGAAGATGTATCCCCTGTCCCGTGGCTTTCGAAACGAAATTGAACATGGAATCCATCACGAGGCCCTTGAATATGTCGCCAGACATGTATTTCGTGGGCGGCATGTATTTCAGGGGATGTTCCGGGAATATCTCGCGCGCCATGCGGGCCTGCGCATATTCGTAGAGGAAACCGTTCTCGATGGTCGGGTCCATTTCGAACGCGTGCCCGAGCCCCATCTGCTCGGGTTTGAGTCCCGCGGCATAGGCGAACCGTTCGTTCAGGAACTGGCTGGCGAGAACGGTGTTCGCCTTTTCGTAGGCGTCGCTCGTCGTGAGATAATTGTCTTCGCCCGTATTGATCACGATGCCGGCGTAGGCATTGATCATGCGGCTGAATTTTTGGTCGACGAAGGTCCTGTACATGTTGATGTCGCGGAAAAGGATTCCGTACATCGAGTCGTTGAGCATCATGTCGAGGCGCTCGAGAGCGCCCATCGCAGCGATTTCCGGCATGCAGAGCCCGGACGCATAGTTCGTGAGCCTGATGTAGCGTTTTTCCCGTTCGCCCACTTCGTCGAGCGCGGCGCGCATGATGCGGAAGTTTTCCTGGGTCGCGTAAGTGCCGCCGAAACCTTCGGTGGTGGCGCCGTAGGGAACGTAATCGAGAAGGCTTTGCGCGGTGGTGCGGATCACGGCGACGACGTCGGCGCCTCGCAGAGCCGCCGCCTGCGCCTGTTTCACATCCTCGTAAATGTTTCCCGTCGCCACTATGAGATATAGAAGCGGATCGTTGTTTCTGCCCTTGAATTCTTCGAGCTTGGCATCGCGTTCGCGGCGGTTACGCGTTATGCGCTCCAGTCCTGCCCTGGCGAGCTTTTCCGCTTCGGCCCTCGCTGCGATCGCGTCGGCGGACGGAAGCGTCGATATATCGAGACCGGCGGCTATTTTCGCGTTGAGCGCTCCGACATCGAGTCCCGTCCTGAGGAGAGCTCCGGCGTAACTCGCCGCGGCGCCCGACCCGATCCTGTCCCTGAGGGAATCCACCACGAGATTCGGCACCGGGACGCCGTCGGCGTCGGCGCCGTCGGCGCCCATGAGCCGCAACGTCGCCCTTTCCACGGTCACGCTCGTGTGGTCCGCCACGAAATCCATGACGGGAGCGCAGATGGCCGAAGCGAGATCGCGCGCCTCGGCTATTTTGGCTTCCGATAATCCGAGTTTCTTTTCCATAGTACCTCACGGCCCCGTTCGGGGCTTTTTTCCTTCGTATTCCGCCGCGTCCACGCGGCGCTCGCCGAATTCCGCGGCCTTCGCGACGATCCGGCCGTCCAGTCCGAGCAGCGACGCAATCTCCATCGCGTCCGACCGCTTTCTCCCGACGCCGCCCGGACACTCTTCCTCGACACTATAGCGCATCATTCTGTTGATGAGCCTGATCCTGTCGTCCGGACCGGAATCGCTTTCTTCCGGAGCGTTCAGGACACGATGCGCCTTTTCCAGATCCAGGCCGGCCATGCGGAAATAGCGCGCACGCGGGAGCCGCGCGACGCCCATGAAATGCGTGGCGAACAGGGATCGCGCTCCCGGCGCCGAAGCGAAAGCCTCTATCACCGCGGACAAAAGCGCTTCTGCCTCTTCCGAACCCGTGCTCCGGGCGAATTCGTCGAAAGCCGTCATGCACGGGCCGTCCGCGGCCAGTTTCCATGCTTCATCGAGGGAACGGATTTCGAAACCGAAACCCGACAATCCCCTGCCCTTTTCGCCGCCTCCTTCGCCGACATATTCGATATGCCGGTATACGCGCGTCGCGAACGAGGAGGCGGGCACGAAAAGACCGCATTGCGCTATCGTCTGGAAAAAAAGCGCGGTTTGCAGGACGACCGTTTTCCCGCCCATATTCGATCCGAAAAGGATCGCTACCGGATCGCTCAACGTGAAATCGAGCGGCGAATATGCGGCTCCGATTGCGACGCAATCCTTCTCGCAGGGATAGAAACGCCCCTTCGAGAGCGAGTATCCGCCGGAATCGAGACCGGGTCTCGCAAGTCCGAGTTCCGCTGCGAGCGCATATCGCGTCCTCGCCAGGTCGAATCTCAGGACGGCGCGGAGGTAGCGCGCGAAATTCGGGCGTTCGGATCTGACGAATCGGGAAAGACCGACGAGGACACGGTTTTCCAGTTCGGCCTCTTTTTCGCGCAGAACTTCCCTTTCGCGTTCCGCCTCCAGCAGCCTTGCGTCGGGCAAGGGTCTGACCACGAAAGAATGTTCGTCGTAAGGTTCGACCGAAACCTTCGCTCCGTCGCCCTGGCCGCATGCGGCCGCCATTTTCAGCGCTTCATCGGAGGGCAGAGTAAGGAAATCCCTGCCCCGGAAATCGAGCCCCCATTCCGCCGCCAATTTTTCCGCGATTCTTTCCTTTTCGCGGGCGGTTTCTTCCGCAAGATCGCGAAGCCGCGCGCGCAAGGGAGCCAACCCGGGGTCATGCCTCTCCGAAACCTGGAAAGTCTCGGGATCGGAACCGCCCGAATCGAGCGTCGCCGACAGCCCTTCGGAATGGAATTCCATGCCGAACCGGCTCTTGAGCGCTTCGTCGTCGACCAGCGTCAACAGGGCGCGGTAATTCGAAAGAAACTTCTTGAAAAGAAACAGTTCCACCGCGTCGTACGGAACGGAGTCTTCCTCCCGGACCGCATCATCGCCGGGCGAATCCCCTCCGAAAACCGACGGCAGCCTGGGCATGCGCGAAAGATGCCATGCTATTCTGTCCAGCCTCGAAGATTCCTTCGAGTGCGTGAGGGCGAACCGGCCATATGCGTCCGTATCGTCGTAGGCCGCGATGATATCGCCCTTGTCGCGGAAGGCTTCC
>JBDKUJ010000245.1:0-6940 GCA_039679665.1 Rectinema sp.
GGAAAGCCTGGAAGCCCTCGTGAGAGCGGCATACGCCGATTCGGGCAGGGATTCCCTGGCCTTCAGGCTGGGCCCGCTGCACCGGCTCGACAGGAACACGTCGGGCATTGTCACTTTTTCGCGCAGCCTGCGCGGGGCCGAGGTTTTTTCGGCGGCAATGCGCGAAAGGCGGATATCCAAAGTCTACCTGGCGGTACTGCAGGGCAGACTCGAAGGCCGGGTGCGCTGGGAGGACGGGCTCGTACGCGACCGTGCGGCGAAGATCACACGAGCCGGCGACGATGATTCCACAAGCATGCGCGCGCTCGCCCTGGCGCTTCCGGTCGCGCAATCGCATGATGCCACATTGGCCTGCATCCTCCTCGAAACAGGCCGCACGCACCAGATACGGGCGCAGGCGGCATTGCACGGCTGCCCGCTCGAAGACGATCCGAAATACGGAACGCGGAAAACCGGAAAAAACTATCGTCTGCACGCCCTTTTACTGCGCTGGTGCAGTACATTGTTAAGTGACGTACCCGAAACTCTCGCGGCGGCGCCGCCTGCGCCCTTCGCCGATGAAATCAGGAGCAGGTTCGGTGTCGAGCCCGGGGATTTGGTCCGTATAGCTGAAACATCCTTTTTTGCTTAAGGAGCAAGAGATGTCCGACAGTCCCGGCGAGCCTGTGTTCAAACGCAAGCCCGCGCCAAAGTTCCGGTTCCGCCCGGCCCTGATCATCATCGCGATCGTCGCGGTGGCGCTGATCATAGTGCTGAGCACCAGTTTCATCGTTGTCGATCAGACCGAAAGAGCGGTCATCACAACCTTCGGCAAGTACACCAAGGTTGTGGGTCCCGGCCTCCAGTACAAGTGGCCGTTCGGCATCCAGAAGTCCTACATCGTCAAGACCGAAGTGGTGCAGACCGAATCCTTCGGCTTCCGCACCGAAAAGATTGGCCAGCCGACGCAGTACTCTCCCGTGAAATTTCCGCAGGAATCCACCATGCTCACGGGCGACCTGAACATCGTCGATGTCGAGTGGATCATCCAGTATCGCATCAACGACCCCAAGGCATGGCTCTTCAATGTTTCGGACCGCCAGAAAACGATACGCGATATCTCGCAATCGGTCCTCAATCTCCTCGTGGGCGACAGGCTCATTCTTGGCGTAATGGGGCCGGACCGCGCCGAGATCCAGGAAACCGCCGTTTCGAGGATGAACGAAACTTTCAAGTCATACGATCTCGGGATCGAAGTGACGCAGGTCCAGTTGCAGAACATCGTGCCGCCCGAAGGGGTCCAGGAAGCTTTCGAGGATGTCAACAAAGCCATCCAGGACATGAACCGCCTCATCAACGAAGGCAAGGAAGCCTACAACGCCGAAATACCCAGGGCGCGCGGCGAGGCCGACCAGCAGATAGAAATAGCGCAGGGGTATTCCACGGAACGGGTCAACATGGCGAAAGGCGATGTGGCCCGGTTTAATTCGGTTTTCGAAGAGTACCGTAAATCGCCCGATGTGACGCGAAGGCGACTTTATCTCGAGATGGTCGACGAAGTCTTCAAGGCCGAAGGCAATCTCGAACTGATCGACAAGAGTTTCAAGAACTTCCTGCCGATAATGAACCTCGATGCCGCAAAGGGGGCAGCACAATGAAACGCCTCTGGATACTTCTCGGCATAGTCGGCGTCGTTTTGATCGTATTTTTCATCGCCGGTCCCTTCTATATCGTCAACGAAGGCGAACTCGCCCTCGTCGTGCGTTTCGGCAAGATAGTCGGAATGCGCGAAAACGCCGGACTCGCCATACGCAGTCCTTTTGTCGATACGGTGGTGAAATATCCAAAGCGGATCATGTCCTGGGACGGAGAGGCGCAGAGAATTCCGACCAAGGAAAACCAGTTCATCTGGGTGGACGCCACCGCGCGCTGGCGGATTTCCGATCCGGTCAAGTTCTACGAGTCGGTAAGCAATCTGGACAATGCCTACGGAAGGCTCGACGACGTGATAGACTCCGCGGTGCGCACCGTGATTTCTTCGAACTATCTGCGTGAAGCGGTCCGCGATTCCGACCTCATCGTCGGCTCCGAAAACCAGGAGACGTTCCAGACAGGCGACAGCGAAGGCTCGGCCTCGCTCACCCAGCTTACGCTGACGCAAGTGCAGTTCGAGAAGATCGAAAAGGGCCGCCGCAAGCTTTCCGACGAAATGCTTGTCATCGTCGAGGGGATCGTTCCCTCGTACGGCATCGAGGTACTCGACATAATTCCACGCCAGATAAAATATTCCGACGAACTTACCGAAAGCGTGTATCAGCGCATGATCAAGGAACGCAATCAGATCGCCGGGGCTTTCAGGTCCTACGGTGAAGGCAAGAAGGCCGAATGGCTGGGCAAGCTTGAAAACGAAAAGCGCTCCATTCTGTCGGAGGCCTACGCCAAGGCGCAGATACTGAAGGGCAAAGCCGACGCCGAAGCTTCCAAGATCTATGCGGACGCCTACGGCCGCGACCCGTCGTTCTTCGAATTCTGGAAAGCGATCGAATCCTACAAGCAGACTCTGCCCGGATTCCGCAAGACACTTTCCACCGACATGGATTATTTCAAATACCTGTACAGTCCTTCGGGGCGTTGACGCTCGGGACGTTGAACCTTAAAACGAATACCAGGGCCGGAAAATCGCCACAAACGGCGATTTTCCGGCCCTTTTCTTTTTCACCGATCTACGCAGAAAGGGCGGCCCGTACGCGCCGTCCCTTTTCCGCGGGAACGAATTCGAGCAGCGCATAATTGCCGTATGCCGCGGGACCGGGGTTCACTACAAGGCAGGAACCTTCCATGGATGCGCATCGCGATTCATGGATATGCCCGCAGAGCCACAGGTCGGGTTCCCTGTCCCGCATGAGGGAGCCGAAACTGCGACTCCCGACATGGCGGCCGAAACGGAAATCGGCATCGCTGTCGAAGGGCGGATTGTGGCTCAAGACCACCAGAGCCTGCCCCGCCCCGCCCGGCGCGGAACTGTCGCCGAGCGCCTTTTCCAGAGAGACCAGGAGTTCTTCCTCGTCGCGCTCGAAACTGGTGTGGCCTCCGCGATAGAGGCCGCCGCCTGAACCGACTACGCGGGCAAACCCGAGATCCACGGCCCGCGATTCGACGGAATACCCTTCCTGTTCGAGAAATTTCCGCACTTCGGGAGGGTCGCAATTGCCCGCGACCGCGAGTACCCGCCTGATTTTACCGTCGGAGGAAGCGGCTTCGATCACATTCCGCGCGTCGCCTTCATTCCCGAATCCGGTTATATCGCCGGCAATGAAAACAAAAGCGACATCCGGGTGTCGTGCGACGATGGCGGCGAGTCTGTCGGCCCGGCCATGAATATCCGCAACTGCGAGTACTTTATCGCCCATCCATCCCTCCGCCGTCCCTGCCCGATCCTGACAGACAAAGCGGCATTGTATCATGCGCCCCCGATACGGCTTGCACAGAATCGCTTCAATGGGGATTATACCGTATCGTGATTACCGTATCGGACCTCGCGCTCGGCTTCGGCGAACGAAGCCTTTTCAAGGATGTCAACCTCAAATTCACCCCCGGCAATTGCTACGGCATAATCGGAGCCAATGGAGCGGGCAAGTCCACCTTCCTCCGCATCCTCTCCGGCGACATCAAGCAGGACAGGGGTGAAATCGTCGTATCGAAAAACATGCGCATCGCAGTGCTGCAGCAGGACCATTTCGCGTTCGAAGAACGCCGCGTCCTCGATACGGTCATCATGGGGTATGATAAAATGCACAACCTCATGTCGGAACGTGAGGCTATCTATGCCAAAGAAGATTTCACGGAAGCGGACGGCATACGCGCGAGCGAGCTCGAAGCCGAATTCGCCGAACTCGGCGGATGGGAAGCCGAATCGCAGGCCGCCATACTCCTTTCGGGCCTCGGCGTAGCGGAAGCCCATCATGAAAAGCTCATGAAGGACGTCGACGAAGGGGTCAAAGTGCGCGTTCTTCTCGCGCAGGCTCTCTTCGGAAACCCGGACATCCTCCTGCTCGACGAGCCCACCAACGGCCTTGATCTCGATTCGATCACCTGGCTGGAAGATTTCCTCATCGAATTCGCCAACATCGTCATCGTGGTGTCGCATGACCGCCACTTTCTGAATACCGTCTGCACGCATGTCTGCGACATCGATTTCGGCCACATCCGCATGTACTCGGGCAACTACGATTTCTGGTACAAGATGAACCGTATCCTCGTGCAGCAGCAGAAGGACGAAAAGCGCCGCAAGGAAGAAAAAGCCAAAGATCTCAAGGAATTCATCCAGCGCTTCGCTTCCAACGCTTCCAAAAGCCGCCAGGCCACCTCGCGCAAGAAAATCCTCGAAAAACTGGACCTCTCCGACTTCGTTCCCTCCTCGCGGCGCTTCCCCTACGTCGGCTTCAAGCCCAACAGGGATGTCGGCAACAATGTGCTCAGAATCGCCGACCTGAGCGTCGAGACCGATAACGACAGGGCGCTCGAGCATTTCACGCTGACGGTGAACCGGGGCGAAAAAGTCGCCTTGGTCGGTCATGAGCACCTGGCCAAAACGGCGCTTTTCCAGGCCCTTGCGGGAGAGGTACCCCCGGCCTCGGGCGGCGTGTTCTGGGGACAGACTGTACAGCTATCCTATTTCCCCAAGGACAACACGAAACTTTTCGATTCCGACCTCTCCATCACCGATTGGCTCAAGCAGTACACCGATTCGGACGACGATACATACATCAGATCTTTCCTCGGCCGAATGCTTTTTTCGGGCGACGAAGCCCTCAAACCCGTGCGCGTCCTGTCAGGCGGCGAAAAAGTGCGTTGCCTCCTGTCGCGCATGATGCTTTCGGGCGCCAATTGCCTCATCCTGGACGAACCGACCAACCACCTCGACCTGGAAGCCATCACCGCCCTCAACGATGGCCTTATCGATTTTCCGGGCGTCATTCTCTTCACGAGCCATGATCACGAGTTCGTCACATCGGTGGCCAACCGCATCGTGGAACTTTGCCCGGGCGGTGTCATCGACCGCTACATGGCCTTCGACGACTATCTGGCCGATCCGCAGGTCAAGGAACTGCGCGACCAGTACTACCATGGGCATGTCATAGCGGAGATATAACGGGCAAACAGTCCGGCAAATATTGACGCATCGCGAGAGCGGTCGTACTATTGGTGTTGAGCGGCGTCCTTGGCGATGCCGCTTCCCACTGGACGCGAAGCGCCCTATGAGTACGTGAAGGAACATGGCGCAAGGCATGATCCTTCACGACGTGTCTACCGACACGAAGATCCCGACCGGAGGAACCCCATGAAACGTATTTTTGCGCTGCTCCTTGTTGCGGGAATCGCCCTGGGCGCCGCCGTCTCAGTGGCGGCCCAGCCCACGAGCCGTCTTCTCACCGACGCCACCGGCATCGACGACAGGTCCTTCAACCAGGCCGCATGGCGGGGCATTCTCGAATTCTACGGGGACACCTGGACCAAGACATCCAAACGCGGCAAGTACTACGACGTACTCACCGCCCAGACCCAGGACATGTATATCCCCAACCTGATGCAGGCTTCGGACGAAAAGTACGACCTCATCATCGTCACGGGCTTTACCTGGGCCGATGCCCTCACCGAAGTGGCGGCCAAATACCCCAACCAGAAATACCTCATCGTGGACGTCGACTGGATCGGCAAGGCCAACGTCATGGAAGCGACCTATTCCGAGCACGAAGGTTCCTACCTCGTCGGCGTGGCCGCGGCCCTGAAGGCCCAGGCCGACAAGGTCGCCAATCCCAAGTTCGGCTTTATCGGCGGCGTTCCCGGCCCCGTTATCACCAAATTTGAAATGGGCTGGGTACAGGGCATCAAGTCCGTCCTTCCCAACGCGCAGGTAGTGGACTATTACGCCAACGACTGGGGGAAACCCGAACTCGCCAAGGCGCAGGCCAAAAACTGGTACGATTCCGGCGTGTATGCGATCTTCTCCGCGGCGGGCGGCACCGGAAACGGCACCATCGCCCAGGCCAAGGAATACCGCTCGCAGGGCAAGAACGTCTGGGCGATCGGCGTCGATTCCGACCAGTACCAGGACGGCATCTATTCCGGCACCAAGTCGGCGGTCCTGACCTCCATGCTCAAGCGCGTCGAAACTTCCACCAAGGTCGCCCTCGAGGCGGTCAAGGCCAAAAACTTCAAGGGCGGCGTCGTCATATTCGACACCAAGAACGACGGCGTAGGCTTCTCGAGCGCCAACCCCGAGCTGGGCAAAGCCATCGTCGACAAAGTGAACGCGATCCGCAAGGACATTATTTCCGGCAAGGTGAAGGTCGTTCCGACCTATGCCGAGGCCAAGGCCAAGGGTCTTGTGCCCGGCAACCTCCAGGCCAGCGACAACCAGTAAACTTTTTCCTCGTATCGAGGTCGGGCCGTCCCGCTGCAACGCGGGGCGGCCCGTACCGTATCCTCGTTGCGAATTCCCATTTCAAGGAGCTCCGATGCGCGGCTACGCGATCGAGATGCTGAACATAACCAAAGCTTTTCCCGGCGTGATCGCCAACAACGAAGTCACCCTGCGCGTGTTCGAAAATGAAGTTCACGCGATCCTGGGCGAAAACGGCGCCGGCAAGTCCACCCTCATGTCGATACTGTTCGGACTGTACGACGCCGATTCGGGCACGATCCTCGTGCACGGCAAGGAAGCGCGCATACGCGACCCTAACGATGCGACGGCTCTCGGCATCGGTATGGTGCACCAGCACTTCAAGCTTGTACACAATTACACCGTCACCGAAAACATAATCCTCGGCAAGGAACCGCGCACAAAGACAGGCGATGTGGACCTGCGCAGCGCCGAGAAAAAAGTTTCCGAGCTTTCGGTTCGATACGGACTGGAGGTCGACCCCAGGGCCAGGATCGAAACGATCTCGGTAGCCATGCA
>JBDKUJ010000246.1:0-6071 GCA_039679665.1 Rectinema sp.
CGCGCCTATTCGATGTCGTCGCGCCCTTCCGATTCGAAGTACGTCGAATTGCTCGTGCGACTGGTGCCGGGCGGCATCGCGACGACCTGGACGCACAAATTCCTGAAGGAAGGCGACAGAGTCGAACTCGTCGGGCCTTTCGGCGAATTCGGCGTGCGCGACACTCCCGCCACGATGCTTTGCGTGGCCGGCGGTTCGGGTATGGCTCCCTTCAAGAGCATCCTGTACCACATGCAGGAAACCGGCGACTGGGCCGAAAAGGAAATCTGGTATTTCTTCGGGGCGCGCACGGCCAAAGACATGTTCTATCTGGACGAGCTGCGCGCGCTTTCGGAAGCGTGGCCGAAATTCCATTTCGTGCCCGCCCTTTCCGAGCCGAAACCCGAGGAGAACTGGACCGGCGAAACGGGGCTCATCACCGATGTGCTCGACCGCTACATCAAGGAAAAGATCGGCAAAACCAAGCCTCTGGAAGGATATCTGTGCGGCTCGCCGGGCATGATCAACGCATGCATCAACGTGATGATGAAAAACGGCGTCACGGAAGACAAGATCTACTACGACAAATTCGCGTAAGGGGGAAATCATGAAAAACGCACCGAAAGAATTGCGCGCGCACGACATGATGCTCCCCGGTGTCCTTACGGCGCAGGGTTTTCTGGGTATGGACGAGCGCCCGGTGGGCGACATCATCGCCGAAGACGAAACCGAATTCGCCGAACTCAAGCTCGATTTCGATGCCGTCGCCGACAAGCTTGCGTACCTGCGCGACTCAGGCGAAGCGGGTTTGGGCGAGCCGGTGACGGTGCGCGATATCGACGCGATGCGCGATACGCCGCGGGCCCTGCTGGTCCAGACGGGCGATGCGCGCGGCATGCTCCCCTGCCCCTACGGCGACGGGCTGTACCACAAAAACGGCGTATCCGTCCGAAGCGCAGACATGCCGCCCGAAACCTGCGTCGAAGGCGAGGACATGCTGGTGTTCTCCGACCTGTCGATACACCTCTTGCGCGAGCACCATTTCTGCCAGGGAAGAGGTTCGCCGTTCAGGCTGGACGCATCGTTGATCGCAAAGCTTCTGTTTTCCTGAAGTGCCCCGAGGTTTCCCGCAGTTCTGAAGTTTCCGCAGTTCTGAAGTGCCCCGAATTCACGCCGCCCGTGTGCGCCGGATCGGCTTCAGTCGCCTTCTACCCGCTCGTTGGGCACGGTTTCCGGGTCGGCCATGAGATCGCGCTTCTGTCTGACGAAACCCGCGCCGCCCGCCGGTCCGTCGCCCCGCCCCAGGACTTCCGGATTGCGCACGATGTCGCGCGGCTTCGATCCCTGCGAGGGGCCGACGATGCCGCGCTCTTCCATCAGTTCGACGAGCCGGGCGGCGCGGTTGTAACCGACCTTGAGTCGTCTCTGGATGAATGAGGCGCTCGCCTTGCCCTGCTGGAGCACGATTTCCAGCGCCTTCTCGAAAAGCGGATCGCCCTCGCCATCGTCGAAAAGGTTGGGACCGAGATCCTCTTCCTCTTCGTCGAAGAAAATTTCGTCGTCGATGTACTCCGGTTCGCCCAACGTACGGACATGCGCAACGGCGCGCTCCACTTCCTCTTCGGACACATATGCGCCCTGGATGCGTACGGGAAACGGATCCTGCGCGCCCGAAAACAGCATGTCGCCGCGACCGAGGAGCTTTTCGGCGCCCACCATGTCGATGATGATGCGGCTGTCGAATTTCCCCGCCACCATGAAGGCGATGCGCGAAGGGATGTTGGCCTTGATGAGGCCCGTGATGACATCGATCGAAGGCCTCTGCGTGGCCAGGACGAGATGGATGCCCACGGCGCGGGACATAGCCGCAAGGCGGGCCAGCGTCGATTCCAGTTCCTTGCCCGTCGTCGCCATGAGGTCCGCGAATTCGTCGATTATCACGACGAGATAAGGCAGTTTTTCCTGCGCCAGATTGCGTTCCTTCACGCGCTTGTTGAAGGACTTGATGTCGCGCACGCCGGCCTTGTCAAGAATCGCATAACGCCGCTCCATTTCGCAGATGCAGTATTGAAGCGCCTGGAAGGCCTTTTTCGGTTCGGTGATGACGGGCGTAAGCAGGTGGGGGATGTCGTTGTACAGTTTCAGCTCGACGATCTTGGGGTCGATGAGCATCAACTTCACTTCTTCGGGCGAGCGGCGGTACAGGATCGACAGGATTATCGCGTTGACGCATACCGATTTGCCGGAGCCTGTGGCGCCGGCGATGAGAAGGTGCGGCATCTGCGTGAGATCGACGAACTGAACTTCGCCCGCGATGTCCTTGCCGAGCGCGACGGGCACTTCCATCTTGGCGCTCCGGAATTGTTCGTTCTCCACGATTTCCCGCAGCGACACGATCGCGCGCCGTTCGTTGGGTACTTCGATGCCTACGGCGTGCTTGCCGGGTATGGGCGCCACGATGCGTACGCTCGAAGCGGCGAGCCGCAGGGCTATGTTGTCGGACAGATTGGTGATTTTCGAAATGCGTACGCCCGGGGCGGGCAGTATTTCGAACATGGTGATGACAGGGCCTTTCCGGATGCCCGTCACCTCGGCCTGGATATTGAACTCGGCCAGAGTGGCCGCGAGAATTTCCGCGTTGCGCCGGGTTTTATCGTCGATGATCCAATATTGTCCGTCGGGATAACTGTTGAGGATTCCGTCTACGGGAACCGTATAGGGAATTTCCTTCTTCCTGGCCAAAATACGCTCGACCGCATTTTTCCTGGCAGTCTCCGCATCATGGGCATCCGGTCCGGCGAGCGCGGCCTGCGGCGGCACAGAGGTGAATTCGATCGTGCTCCCGCTCGCTATTTCGATCGCGGCCGTTGCAGAGGCTGCCCCCGAAGCCGTTCCCGCGACCGTCCCCGCGGCCATTCCCGCCGCAGTCCCTGCGGCGGCCGGAACGATGGCCGTTGCGACCGATGCGGCCTCGCCGGCGGCATCGTGGCGGGGAGGCAGTTCCGGAAGACGTACTTCGAAAGGATCGGCAGCCAATTCCTCGGATGTGCGAAGGCGGTCGGCCGCATTCCTGCGGCGCCCGGCGAACAGCGCAGCCAGACGGCCAAACGGGCCTGCGGGATGCCCGGCGCCTGAATCGGCGGGCTCACGCGTAGGGGACTCACGCGTAGGGGACTCGCGTTTATCGGTCTTGCGCGCACGTTTCGACGGTTTTTCGAAAATCATGCCGTTGAGCTTCATCCATTCGGTGATCTTGAAGTGACCGACCGCAATCAGACTGAGCGCGAGCCCGCCGAGCAGCCCCAGCCCCGTGTAGATGGCGGGCAGGCCGACGGCGGCGAATACCGGATGGTTTTCGAAGAAAGCGCCGGGCTCGGTGGTGAGCCGGGCGTAGGCGGCCACAATAAGGAAAGGCACTACGGAGGCGCCCAGTACGAAAGTGCTGCGGGGCCGGAAGCCGGGAAGCCGTACGAGCATGGCAGTGGCACCGAACCATAGGGGAATGTAGAGCGAAGCCCAGGAAAAAGTCGAATACAGAAAAGAGCCCGCGGCTACGAGAAAAGGCCAGCCGGAAGGCCACAGGCGCGACAGGCCGAGCGAAATGAGAAGCAAAACGCCGAATGTGCCCAAAACGATGGCCATCGTATCGCCGAATCCGGGACGCCGACGCTCCTCGGGGGCTCGAGCCGTCTTTCCGGTCATACCGGAGAGGTCGGGACGATCGGCATGGACGGCGCGGGCGGTACGGCCGGCGCGGACGGCGCCGGCTTCAGGGACCGAAGAGGATTGTATTTTGGCTTTATTACCCCGAATTTCGGGCATCGCATCTCCGTTTGCGCAAATCTGAGCCGCACCGCTTGAGGCGGAAGAGGATCGAGTCCGCCACTACAGTATCGGCATTTCCTCCCGGAGGATTCAGTAGTGAAGCCGGGAATCAGAACAGAAAAAGACCCGCGAGCCCCACAGGCACCAAATAGAGCGCAAACCAGGCGATCTTGCCCGAACGCACCACCCTCATCAGCAGTTTCAAAGCGGCAAGGCCGGACACAAAAGCGACCGCGGAAGCGAGCAGTAAAGGCCCGGCCTGGACATTCGCCATCATTCCCGAAGCGTCTTTCAGGCTGAGGAGGAAGGCCGCGATGATCGCGGGGATAGACAGAAGGAAAGAAAATTCACCCGCCAGGTCTCGGCGCAATCCCGTGGCCATACCGGCCGCGATCGTGAACCCGGAACGGGAAATTCCCGAAAAAACGCCCAGTCCCTGCGCGAATCCTATGAACAGCGCCCTGCCTTTCCCTATTCGGGCCGGACCACGGTCGCCGGGCTTGATGAACGCGGTCGCGGCAAGCACCACGGCAGTGATCAAAAGTTCGGCCGACGCCACGCGCGCACCTTCCGGCGGCAGGAATTTCTGGATGAGAAGTCCCATCACGCCGGTCACAATGGTGGCCAGAATGAGCGGAACAACCAGCGCAAGGTTTTCGTCGCCCGCATTCGGCGCCGTTGCCATTCCTGACACCTTTCCGGTAGTTTTTCCGGCAATCCAGCGCCAGACGGCGGCGATGATCCGCCCGATACGTTGCCTGAACACGATGACCACGGCGAGCAGCGTCGCGAGGTGGAGGGTTATATCGAAGGCAAGCGGAATTTCGCCCAAGCCGAGAATATCCTTGAAAATAACGAGATGCCCGCTCGACGAAATGGGCAAAAACTCGGCGAGCCCCTGCACGAGCCCAAGCACGATCGCCTGAAGGTAATTCATGATGCGTTCCTCCGCGCTCCGGTCATTCGGGAAAGAAGTACAAAGTCAGTATAGAGTGTCTGCGCAGTCCTTGTCAGTGCGGGCTCTCCTCGATTATATTATCTGGACCGTAAATACATACGGGATGCCAGACGCCGACGGTAGCGACACTCCGCGGACGCTGCGACGATCCCGGAAGGATACTTTATGAATATCGCGAAAAACCGCGTCGTCACACTTGATTACAGCCTCCGCGACGCGGCGGGCAAGCTGATCGATTCTTCGGAAGGCAGCGAGCCGCTCGTGTACCTCCACGGCAATGAAAACATCATTCCCGGCCTCGAAAAACACCTCGAAGGCAAAATCGCCGGCGACAAGATATCCTGCATTGTCCCCGCAGTCGAAGGATACGGCGAGCGCGACGAGCAGCTCATCGTCAAAATCGACAGGAAAGACTTCGGCCCCGACGCCGAAATCGCTCCCGGCATGCAATTCGAAGCCCATGGCGAAGAAGGTGTCCAGATCGTCACTGTAGTCAGTGTCGACGGCAGTGAAGTCACCATCGACGCCAACCACCCCCTGGCCGGCGAAAACCTCCACTTCGACGTAAAAGTTGTCGACGTGCGCGAAGCGAGCGAAGAAGAGCTCAAGCACGGTCACGTGCACTCGGGCTGCTCGGACGACTGCGACGAATGCGGCGACGAATGCGGCTGCGGTTGCGGCGGCGAAGATGACGCCTGCGAAGACGGATGCAGCTGCGGTGACGGGGGCAGTGCCGACTAAGGCTCATTGCGTGAAATCCGTGTTTCGTCCCAGAATTCTCGACATCGCCGCCGCGGTCCTTGGACTGGCGGCGGTTATTTTTGTATCCTCGCTCGTATATTCTGACAGCAGAGGCCGTCTCATGGTCCACATCACCGGCGAGTCGGGCGAATGGCTTCAGCCCCTGGACAAAGCCTCCGACATCGAAGTCCCCGGTCCACTGGGTTCCACATGGGTCCATATCGAGGGCAACCGCGTGCACATACAATCTTCGCCCTGTCCCAACCAGACTTGCGTCGCCGCCGGCGATGTATATGCGCTCAACCAGTGGGTCGCCTGTCTGCCGAATACTGTGTTCGTGCGCATAGAGGGCGAAGAAAATTCGGGAGACGGGCTCGATGCAGCGGTCTACTGAACGCTTTTCCGATAAAGCCGACGTGACGGCGCTCCTTGGCGCCTTCTGCTTTTTCCTGTCCGCGGTCGAGTATATGCTTCCCAAGCCCATGCCCTTCATGAGGCTGGGCATCGCCAATCTGCCCATTCTGCTTGCGGTGGACATCCTGCCTTTCCGCTGGTATCTGATTCTTGC
>JBDKUJ010000247.1:0-1849 GCA_039679665.1 Rectinema sp.
GTTTGAAACCGAGGAGCCGCGCCGTTTTCGACGTGTCGGCGATCCAGCGTTCCTGCCGTCCTTCCAGAAGCTTGTCCCTGTTGATCAACTGCGGTTTTTTGGCCAACGGTTTGGCCATTTCGGCCGCGCCCGCCGCAAGGGCCAGACACCAATCGGGCACCGTGAAAGCCAGTCCGTTCCGCCCCGACGCCGCGCCGATCAGGGCCGTGAAATCTGCCCAGCTGTACACGCCTTCGTCGGCCACCATGAAATCCTTGCCCATCGCGGCCGGATTTTCGATACACGCGATGACCGCGCCGACCAGGTTCCCGACATAAAGAAAAGACAGTCGGGCGTTTGCGCTGAGCGATACTCTGAGTCCCCTTTTCGCCATCCTGAACAGCTCGAGCATGTCCCTGTCCCTCGGGCCGTAGACAGGAGGCGGGCGCAGAAAAGTGCAGGGCACCGGATACGCGACGCTCCGCATGACTCGTTCCATCTCGGCCTTACTGCGGCCGTAGGGAGTGAGGGGATGCAGCGCAGCATCCGCGCCGACGCCGCGTTCATCGGCGCTCGGTCCCGATGCGGAAAGCGAACTGATCGCGATGATCCGCCCGAGAGGAGAGACGGAGTTGCGCACCGCGGCGGCCAGTTTGGCCGAACCGAGAACATTCACGACGCGAAACCGGTCTTCGGTGAGGGCGCGGGTGAGTCCCGCCACATGGACCAGCGAATCGCAACCTTCCAGAAATTCCCCGAGACCCTGGCCCGAATCGATATCGCCCCGGTGGATGCGAATCGGCAGGCCTTCCAGCCATCCGGGCGCACGACCGGGGCGCAGAAGACAGGACACTCCGAAACCGCGCTCCAGAAGGCCTTCGACGATATGGCTTCCGACAAACCCCGTGCCCCCGGTGACCGCCACGGTACTCATCGCATGCTCCATTGCAGTCTCACTTACATGTCCCGCGCCGCGATCAGATCTATGCCCGTACCCATAAGATCCGCGGCGAGCACCTTGCCGCGAACGACGGGGAGCTCCACCTGAATCGCGTAGATGATCTCGAGAAGCCCGACGATCTTTTCACGCGGAAATGCGGCCGTGGTCCGGACAGGCACACGCCGCGGCCTGTATTGTTGGCCGCGCGCAGGTCCTGCCGGAGGCCCTGCAGGGAGCGCTGTGGCGCTCCCTGCGACGCTCCCTGTGGCGCTCCCCGCGGCCGACTCGGCCGGCTCGCTAGGCTTGTCCATCCCGCCCGCCCCACCTGTGCCTTTGATGCGACAGGTAGCGGTGACCATCCTTTTGGGCGTGAGGAATTCCTCCCTCGCATAGACCGCGCCGCGTGCGCAACGATTGCCTGAAACCTTGATCCCGCCGTCGGGCGACGTTTCCACCTCCAGACGGCAGCCGATCGGACAGGTAATGCACGTCAATTCACTCATCGTTCGCGCTCCCTCACTGGATCGAAATCTCGACCGCTGCGTCGGGCCCAGTTCCGCCGAGTTCGGCCGGCCCCAGCGTCAGGGCGATCATTTCGGACGGCTGGATATGCGCTTTTTTCGCGCTGCGGACCACGCGATTGTCGATCTTGACCTCAAGCACCGCGTCGTTCTTCACGACGAGCGTGCGCAGGTACACCTTGTTGTCACGCGAAGGATCAAGCTTCGCGGGCGCCACATACCGCACGTTCGCACCCGCCTTGATCCGCAGCTCGCGCGCCGGGCGCCTGCCTTCGAGCCAGTCGGCGGCGAAGGCGCCCGCCCGGCGCGCTTCCTCCACCACATAATCCACGAGATCGTGCACATGAAGGACATTCCCGCATGCGAACACACCGGGCATATTGGTCATCATCCCCGAATCGACCCAGGG